>CAITMP010000073.1 GCA_903893525.1 uncultured Acidobacteriia bacterium
GGCCTGAATACGGGGATCACCAACCCGAACTACATCGGCTCGCCAAGCCTGAAGATCAGCGGTTTTGACTACGTCGGTGCCACCGCCCCGCTTGGACGAACGGACGTCACGGGCCACTTAACCGACAACCTGTCCTGGCTCGTAGGTCGGCACCAAGTCAAAATCGGGGGCGAATACCGTCGCGCCGATGTCAACGTGGCGTACTACAGCAACGCCCGCGGAACATTCAGCTTCGACGGTACGCGCGGTCCGTGGGCCACAGATCCGACCGTCTCCAGCACACTGCGCTCCATGACTGACTTCCTAGCCGGCCAGCCGAGCAACTCGAACGGCGCAACCATCATCCGGGGCAATCCACAACGGGTTTACAACGTGAACTCGTACGACGGTTGGGCGCATGACACGTGGCAGGTGAATCCGAATCTGAGCGTGAACTACGGCGGCCGCTACACGTACCAAGGCGCACCCTACACAAATACCGCCCCGATTTACAACTTCCGGGTGGACACGGGCTTCTCCACGATTCCGCTCTACACTCCCAGCAAACTCAATGTTGCGCCCCGGATGGGATTTGCATGGACCCCGAAACACAGCAACAAGTGGGTCATTCGCGGTGGCTACGGAATCTTCTTCGACGTGCCCGCAATCAGCGAGTTCACCGCTGGCGGCGGTACGGGCAACGGCGGAGCCTCCGGTGCGGCCTATAATCCCGCCGGTGCCAACCCGGTTTACACTCTCAACGTGAAGAATGTGACCTTTGCGCCGGGCGTTCCGGTCTTCGGTTCCGCGTCCGCCACGCCACCCTTCGGCGCGTATTCCGTGAATCCGGATTTCACGATGCCGCACATCCAGAATTACAATCTGAACATCCAGCGCCAGTTGACCGGCAAAACGCTCCTTCAAGTGGGCTATGTCGGCAGCGCCGGACGAAAACTGGCAGCGGTGCTGGACATGAACCAGACTGTAAACGGCGTGCGTCCGCTAGCCGCGCAGTACCCGACGATCAGCGCCATCAACCAACTGAACTCCATTGCCGATTCCAGCTACAACTCGCTGCAGGTCTCGCTTCGCCAGAAGGCGTGGAAGGGTCTGACGGCGAACGTGAACTACACCTATAGCCACGCACTCGACGACGCCTCATCGGTCGGGACACCAACCAACAGCTACAACCTCAAGAATGACTGGGGCTCCAGCACGTTCGACACCCGCCACATTCTGACGGGTTTCGTCAGCTATGACGTTCCCAAATTCACGAAATTCGCTCCGCGTCTCACCGACGGGTGGCAGCTGAATTCGCTCGTGACCTTCACGACGGGAGCGCCGATCAACATCACGGCAGGCACCAATGTGAGCGGTACTTCCGAGGGTAAGGACCGGGTCGATGTGGTGGGCAACGCCTTCGCGAACGTTCCAGTCCTGACCAACACGCTCGCCGTCCAGTACTTCAATCCGGCCGCATTCGGGAAACCTGCCACGGGAACGTTCGGCAACATCGGTCGTGACGCACTCTACGGGCCCGGCTTCGGCTCGGTGGATTTCTCGGTGTTCAAGAAGATTCCGATCACGGAGCGGATTGCGGGACAGTTCCGGGTTGAGATCTTCAACCTATTCAACCGCACCAACTGGGCCAATCCGACGACAACGCTCACAAGCGCGACTTTCGGACAGCTCACCCAGACCAAGGCTGGAACGTCGGCTCCGGGACTTGGATTCGGCGAACCCCGGAACATCCAACTCGCGCTGAAGGTCACCTTCTAATGCGACCTGGGCTAATGCGACTTGGCTTTGTTTTGTTGGCGATGGCCCCAGCTTGCTGGGCGGTCGATCTGTCCGGAACCTGGATAGCCGAGGTCTCGGGCGCAGGCGACCCACAGTATGCCCGCGTTTCACTTAAAGCCGACACGGGCAAAATTGCTGGAACTTGGGGCTCCGCCGAGGTCCAGGGAGTGGTTTCGGGCAATCGTGTGACCCTATCATTGCAACGGGGAGGCGAGCCTGCGGGCTCGCTTTCAGGCGTCGCAAACGGGGATGTCTGGTCCGGCGACGGGCAATTGAAGTCCATGGGCGGGCGTGGCGGTGGTGGACGCGGCCAAGCGATGCAACACGTGGCATGGAAGCTTTCCCCGGCACCAAAGGCCCCCGCAGTCGCCAGAACCGTTGATTTCGAGCCCAAGAGCTTCTCGGGATATTATTCGGGCTCCATCGCGCCAGTGCTGCACGTATTTCCCGGTGACACGGTAAAAACGCGCACCTACGACGCTGGTGGAAAGGACAAGGATGTTCGGTCACCGGGGGCGAATCCGGAAACGGGACCCTTCTATATCGAAGGCGCACTTCCGGGCGACACCTTGGTGGTGAAACTCAAGAGGGTGCGCGTAAACCGCGATTCCGCGCGCCAGGGAAACCGCATCAACGGCAAAACGGTCACCCCGGCATTCGTGGCAGCCGCAAAGTACTCGGAGACATTCGACAGTGAGTGGAAATTGGACCTCGCCAAGGGTACCGCCATGCTGGCGCATCCGACCGAGCGAATGAAAAACTTCCAGGTCCCGATTCTGCCCATGATCGGCTGCCTCGCGACGGCTCCCGCGGGCAACCTCTCCTACCGCGCAACGGACCTCGGCCCGTATGGCGGCAACATGGACTACAACCAGATGGGCGAGGGCGCCACATTGTACTTGCCCGTTTTCCAGCCCGGGGCATTGTTCTTTCTTGGAGACGCTCATGCCGCGATGGGTGACGGGGAACTGACGGGAAGCGCTCTGGAAACTTCGGTCGACGTCGAATTTTCCGTGGACGTCCAACCCGGCAATGCGACGGTCAACCCAAGGCTCGAGAATGCGGATTACATCATGTCGATGGGCATTTCGGGGTCCGTACCGGAATCCATCCAAGTGGCCACATCCCAACTGGCGACCTGGCTGAAGACCGACTACAAACTCGACGACAACGAGGTGGCCGTGCTTTTGGGTGCGGTGCTGAAATACGACATCACAGAAATGGTGGACTCCAGCTTCAACGTGGTGGCCAAAGTGCCAAAGAGCGTCCTCGCACCCCTCAAGTAGAGCTAATCACGGCGCTTGGCAAACAGGCGGGCAAGATGCGATTCCGAGGCGGCCGATTCCAGTTCCCGGTTGAAATCGGCCCGCCACCGCGCCTGTTGGGACTCCTTCAAGTCTTCCAGTACCTTCACATTGCGGTTGGCTTCCTGCAGTTTCCGCATCTGGGCGGCCAACGCCCGTTCAGTCTCTTGGGCGGCCCGCTGAAGCTCCAGAATCCGACGGGCCGCGCGTTCCACCCAGGCACCCCACACAACCAAACTTTCGCCGGAGTTTTCAGGTGCCAGATGCGGCGCGCCGGAATTCCGTGACTGCCTGCAGGATTCAATCTCGCCGCGTATGGAGCCAAGCTTTGCGGCAAGTGCCGCCCCACGGGCCTTCTCCAAGTCCATTTGGGTTCGGCGCCACCTCAGGGCTTGATCCAGCTGGAAGTGGAAAGACTTCAAACTAACCCACCATCCCGGCCAACGATTCCATCCTTCTGATAGTTTCATCCACCGTAGAGATATCGCGCGGACCTTGCCGCAGGAACTTCATGATCTCTGTGCGGGATTTCAAAACTGAGTCCAATCGGGGATTGGACCCTGAAACGTAGGCCCCCAAGTTGATCAGATCCTCAGACTGACGATACAGAGCCAAGGCTTCCCGGATCCTGCGCGCGTGCTCGGACTCCTTGGGTGTCGCCAGCTTGGATTGCAGACGACTGACCGACTCCAAAACCTGTATCGCCGGAAAGTGACCCGCCGAGCCGAGGTTGCGGTCCAAAGTAATGTGGCCGTCCAAGATGGAGCGCACCGCATCCGCAATCGGTTCGTTGAAATCATCCCCTTCCACCAGCACTGTGAAAAATGCCGTTATGGAACCTTTTTCGAAGTTCCCCGCGCGCTCGCAGACCTTGGGAAGCAGACTGAACACGGACGGGGTATAACCTTTCTGGCTGGGTGGCTCACCGGCTGCGAGGCCGATTTCCCTTTGGGCCATGGCGAGTCGGGTAATGGAATCCATCACGAGAAGCACATTCTTACCCAGATCGCGGAAATACTCCGCCACAGCCAACGCCACGAAACAGGCCCGGACGCGGAGCGGGGCTGGCTGATCAGAGGTCGAAACAACCAGCACCGACCGCTTCCGGCCCTCGGGGCCCAGGTCATGTTCGATAAACTCGGGCACCTCGCGGTTGCGCTCTCCGATGAGCGCGATCACGTTCACATCCGCGGAACTCGAACGGGCCATCGAGCCCAGCAACGTACTCTTCCCGACACCGCTGCCGCCGAAAATGCCGATCCTCTGGCCCTTTCCACACGGAAGCAGACCATCGATCACTCGAATGCCGGTCTCCAGCCGCTGCCCGATCAGCGCCCGCGAGAGTGGATTGCTGGGTGGTGCATACAGGGGCCGCGAATCGACGGCGTGGATGGGGGGACCGCCATCCATTGGCTGCCCAAAGCCGTCAATCACCCTACCCATTAGCGCGGGGGAGACGTCCAAGTCCCCTTCCCCGCCCTTGGCGATGATCCTGTCACCCAAGGACAGTCCGCCAGTTTCCTCCAAGGGAATCGAAAGGACTCGCCCGGCTCGGAAACCAACAACTTGGCTCCGGATCTTGCGGCCGGAACGGGTCCGGATCTCACAAAAGTCGCCCAGGGAGGCACTGGCCGGTCCGCGTGATTCGACGACAAGGCCAACCAATTCAACCACCTGCCCTTCCATGCGGACCGGTTCGGCACGTGTGACGAATCGGAGGAAACGTGAAAGATCCAAGTCGGCGGGTGTTTCGCAGGTCATGTAGTTCCCCTAGTCAGGCGGTCGGTTAGCCCGCGGCCAATTTCTTCGAGTTGGGACTCGACGGAGGCGTCCACCAGTCCTTCATCGGACCGAATCAGAAGGGTTCCGGGCTGGCAGGTTGGATCGGGTTCCAACAGGATCCTTGGTATGAGGTTTGCAGGCAGCGCGGCCAAGATTCCCGGCGCAAAGTTGGGATGGACGGTAACACGGTAGGATTCCGAATGGGCCATACGCTCAAACAAGACCCGTGCCAAGGCGCTCAGGGCATTCGGATCAACGGCAACCTCCCGGTGGAGGATGCGCTTGGCGATCAGGAGCGCCAACTGGACGACATCCTTTTCAGCCCTGCGGCGCATCTCCGACCGCAAGCTGGTGAAGTCCATCAGCGCCGCATGCAGGCGATCAAGAACCGGCGTTACCTCCAAGCGCGCCTGCTGCTCCCCTTGGCGGCGTCCGGATTCAAAGGAGTCCCGCTTGGCGATTGCGACATCCTGCTCCAGTTGCCGAATCCGGTCCCGTAGAGCTGCAGTTTCCCGCTCCAATCCCTTGGCGCGTTCGGAGAGGAGCTCGCCCTCTTCCACAGTTACCTTCGGCAGCTGGGGCGTCAGGCTCGCGGGAATATAGGCCTCGGCAGCGACCCTGACGCCGTCCCGCGGGGCCAGAATTCTAGACAACATACTGTTCGCCCACGGTGCCCTTCATCGTGATCACCCCCTCGGCCTCCAATTGGCGGATGATCGCGATGATCTGCTGTTGGGCTGCTTCCACCTCTTTAATACGCACAGGGCCAAGGGCGTCGATGTCCTCTTTCATCATTTCCACGGCACGGGCGGACATGGTGGAGAAGAAATGATCCTTCAGTGCGTCCGATGTTCCCTTCAATGCCATCGTCAGGGACTTGCGGTCGATCCGGGCCAGAATTTCCTTGAGCTGGTTGACATCAATCAGCAGTAGGTTCCGGCAATTGCATCAAGGCCTGACCCATTCGGATCTGTTGGCCGGGTTGGATACCGTCGCATAGCTCGAAACCCTTGGGCGTAAATACAATGATGGTCGAGCC
>CAITMP010000074.1 GCA_903893525.1 uncultured Acidobacteriia bacterium
CCATTCGGGCCGATGATGCCGAGGCGGTCGTCCGCATGGATGCTCAGGGCGATGCCGCTGAAGACGGTCCGGGACCCGAAGGACTTTTCAAGGGAATCGCAGGTTAGGAGTACGGACATTCTGTATGTTTAGGAAACGAGGTTTGCGGCTGCCGAGGAGCCTTCTAGGCCCCCGGCTACGATGCTGATTTGGGCCGGGCCCGGTTCGACGCCCGTCGGAAGCAGTGCATTCACTTGCCGCGGATTTTCCCCGACTACGGGTGCCAGCCAGATTGCCGGCAAGTCCGTGCCGTTCAGTCGGACCCGGACGTCAGTTGCCGCAGCGTCCGCCGGTAAGCCGACGACCCAGACCGACAAGCATGCGTCGGGTCCACAATGGATCCGGTCATCCTCGAAGGTGCGTCCATCGGTGACGCGCGTGATCCGCAGGTCTCCGGAATCGTCCGAAACCCAAGGCTGCGGCGTTTCCACGGCAATCTGGATGGGTGCGCAGTAGTCGCTGCCCGCGATCGCCAATCGGGCCGGGTACCAGCCCGGGGCCAGCCCAGGGGGAATCTTGCAGGTGGCCTGCCAGCCGCCGCCGGTATCGGCCACGTGGATCGGCCGCGAGCCAAACGGACCCACCACCGGGCGGACATTCTCGCAATTGAGGTCGGTCCGCGGGTGTTTGAAATAGAACGTGATGTAGTCGTCGGCGTCCGCCGAGAACTGGTGGTCGTGCGTTGCCGCGTTGTCCACGCACAGGACTTCCGGTGCGGGCTCGGAAACTTCTTCAAGCGGCCATTGCCGCCACGCAGTCACATGCGCACGTTCCGCCAGCGCGCTTTCGAATTTCACCCGGGCAAAACCAGCGGTACGCGTGAACGCCAGTAGGCAGGCCGCATTCGGACCCACCCAGTTGTCCAACTGTCCTCGCAGTTCGCCCGTCTCGTAATACTCCATCACGGGAATCGCATCCGGGTCGGGATCGCTCACGAACGATTCGATGCACGCCATTTCCCGGGTCATGCCGCAGACGTTTTCGAGCGCCAACAGCGGATGCTTCACGTGGTACAGCACGCCGAAGAACAAGACGATGTCGAAAGTGCCCAAATCCCGCCACGTCAACCGGCAGATGTCGCCGATCCGGTACTCGATTTTCGAGCCCAGCAGCCGCCGTGCCTCCAACAGCCGCGTGTTCCGGGCCATGTCGAGCGCAACCACCTGCGCCCCTCGCCGCTCCATTTCGAAGCTGAACCAGCCGTCCCACGCGCCGACGTCCAGCACGCGCTTGCCGGTCAAATCGTCGGGAATCGGGAATTGGAGGATGCGGCGTCGTTGCTGCTCCAGCGATTGGTGGCCTTCGATCACCTGCCCGTCCGGCAATTCGATGGAGTGGTACCAGCCCAGTTTTTCGAGGCGTTCCACCTGGCGGCGGTTGTCCTCGATCACGAACGCGTCACGTGCCTCGCTCATGCGTTCACTAGGATGGGCAGCAGGGGGGAGCCCGTCACGATTGTTTCCGGTTCCTCAGGCTCGCCGTCCAGATCCAGATACCGCGTGTCCAACAACCGGCCGTGGTTGATGTTGCCCATCGCGGTCATGATGTTTTCGCGTAAATAGGGCGTTTCGCGCTCCCACTCGGCGATGGTTTCGCGAATGCCGCGCCGCACGGTTCCGGTCCGCAGCGAGCAACCGCAGGGGACGATCGGCATGCCTTTGGCCGCCACCCAGGCTTTGGTTGTTTCCTCGTTCACGTACACCAGCGGGCGGATCAGCCGGAAGTCCTTCGCCTTCGACCAAGTGATGGCGGGGAGGGCGCTCATCCGTCCCGTATACATAATGTTGCGGAGGAGCGATTCGCAGAAGTCATCCGCCGTGTGGCCGAACGCGATCACGTTCGCCCCCAAGCCGCTGGCGATTTGGTAGACGGCTCGGCGGCGGAACCTGCTGCACATATCGCAGCCATGGTCGGGCTGTTCCTCGAGCAACCGCAACGATGGGTTGTCGGTAAAGTACGTCCACTCGACCCCGATGGAGCGGATGTATTCGCCCACGGCTTCCACCGGTGCTAGGAATTTCCCCTGCTCCACAGTGAAGGCGCAGATACTGAACTTTATGGGCGCGCGTTTCTGCAACAGCAGGAGTGCGTCCAGCATCGTGACCGAATCCTTGCCGCCTGAAACGGCCACGGCAATCCGGTCGCCATCGCGGATCATCTTGAAGCGCGCAATGCCTTCCCCGACCTTCCGCAGCAGTGTTTTTTCGAGATCCACTACTACCAGACTAGCAGTCGCTGGGCAAATGCCAGGGCGCTACAATCATCCCATGAAGCCAGCCATCCGCATTTGCATGCTGGCAAGTCTCCCCGTCGCAGCGCTTGCCCAGCTTGTTCCACCCTCGTTTTCGGTCCCGACCACCTATAGTGCCGCTATCTATAAGTTGGTGCCTCTTGGCCCGGACGTCGCAGCCCTCGATTACCAAGCCTATATGGGTTCCATCGACCACATCCGCAAGACCCAAGGCGGAAACTGGCCGCGTCCAGGCCTCACCATGGACGACCAGGCCAAGGACATGGCCGGTGAAAAGGCCCAGTGGGATGGCCGCAAGTCCTTCCCGTTCGCCGTGCTCACCGCCGACGGCACCAAGGAGCTTGGCTGCTTCTACCTGCGTCCGAGCGGGAAAGCCGGTTATGACGTGGTCGCCACCATGTGGACCATACAGGACGCTTTCGACAAGGGGTTTGAGGAGCAACTGTACAAGGACATGAAGGCTTGGCTGGCCAAGGCTTGGCCATTCCAAAAGGTTGCCTGGCGGGGCAGGGAAATCACTCCCGAAGCTTGGCGCGCACTTCCTGACAAGCCCAAGCAATAATGTGGTTCCGACTATTCCGAATTGGTGTAGAATCAACCCATTGTGAGAACCCTGCTCCTCTCCCTCTCGGCATCGGCCATCGCCTTGGTTGCCGCGCCGCCCGCCAAGATCGATTTCGAAAAGCACGTCCAGCCACTGCTGGCCCAAAAGTGCTTCGCCTGCCACGGTGACGAGGTCCAGCAATCCGGCCTCCGTCTGGACAAGCGCCAGAACGCCATGCGTGGCGGCGACTACGGCCCCGTCATCCTCCCCGGCAAATCCGCCGAGAGCAAGCTCATCAAGCGCGTCGTCAACGGGGACGGCGGCATGAAAATGCCCCCCAGCGGCCCGCTTTCCGCCGATGAAATCGACCTCCTCAAAGCGTGGATCGACCAGGGTGCTGACTACCGCATGGAGATCAAGCCCGAGCCGCCCGCCAAACCCGTCGACCCTCGGCTGGCGACCCTCATCTCCACCCTCCGCTCCGGCGCACTTGCCGATGCCGAGAAGATGCTTGCGGCTGACAAGACCCTCGTGAACGCCCTCGACGCCAACGGTTCCTCCGCGCTGCACCATGCCGCAGCCTTCGCTGGGCTCGATGCCGTGAAGCTCCTCGTCGCCAAGGGGGCCGACGTCCGAGCCACCAACCGCCGCAAATCCACCCCGCTGCACTGGGCCGTCCGCGACGAGGCCAAAGTGCGGTTCCTTCTCGACCACGGTGCCGCCGTCGATGCCCGCCAGTCCGACGGGCGTACTCCCCTGTACCTGGCCGCTTCCGCCGGGAACTCCAACGGCGTCCTCCGCCTCCTTTTGGATAAGGGTGCCGACCCCAACCAACCCACGTCCAATGGCAATACATCCCTGATCAATGCTTCGGGACGCGGCGACATTGAAGCCATGCGCTTGATGATCGCGAAAAAAGCCGACGTGAACGCAGCCAGCGGCACTGGCAACACCGCGCTGATGGCCGCTGCCGGGAGCCGCAACCCCCGTGCCGTCGCGTTGTTGATCGATGCCGGCTCCAAGGTGAACGCCCGTACTAAAAAGGATGAAACCGCGCTCGCCAACGCGGCCACCGCCGGCGATGGACAATCGGTCCAGCTGTTGATCGATCACGGTGCCGACGTCAACATCCGTGATGACCGTGGCTACTCCCCACTCATGTACGCCGCCGCCTCGGAGGTGGAATCCTCCGGAATTGTGAAAATGTTGCTGGCCAAGGGTGCGGACCCCAATGTGACCGGCGAGTACGAGACCCCGCGAACGTTGGCCGCCAAGCGCGGCGACACGGAAACGGCCCGGCTTTTGGGCGTCTCCGAAGCCGACCGCAAACAACGAGGTATCGCCCCGGTTCCCGCTGCAAGGGCCACCCAGCCGACGATCCCCGACGCTGTTTCCAAGGGCTTGGCTCTCCTCGAACCCCAGAGCCACAACTTCATCCGGATTGCCGGCTGCAACTCCTGCCACTCGCAGGATCTGCCGTCCGCCGCCTCCGCCATCGCCCGCGAACATGGAATCGCGGCCCCCAAGTCCATCGCCCAGCTCTCCGAATCGATGAACGGCGAGACCCCGGAACGGATCATGGACTACGTGGCCGCCGGTGTTTCCAGCCTCGGTTGGGAGATCTTCGACCGCGAAATGAACCACGTTCCGCACGATTTCTATACCGACGCGGCTGTCAACTTCGTGAAAGCCATGCAGACGCCGGAAGGGAACTGGCGCACCGCCTTCGGCCGCCGTCCCCCGATGAACTGGGGCGACTCCCAGACCACCGCCATGGCGATATTCACCTTGCAGAACGCGACCCCGCCCGAGGGCAGGGTTGAAACTGCAGCTGCTTTGGCCCGTGCCGCGAACTGGCTGAACAATTCCAAGCCGACGACGTCCCAGGACCGGGCCTTCCACTTGTTGGGACTCGCTTGGTCCAAGGCAGCGCCCCCCTCAGCCATCGAACAATCCGCCAAGGCGCTCGCCGCCATCCAGCAGGCCGACGGCGGCTGGAAACAGCTCGACGGCATGGGGTCCGACGCGTACGCAACAGGCCAGGCCCTCTACGCCTTGGCCGTGGCGGGAAAAATGCCCGTCTCCGATCCGGTTTACCGGAAGGGCGTGGACTACCTCCGAACCACCCAGCAGGCCGATGGCTCCTGGCACGTGAAAACGCGCGCGATTTGGGTCCAGCCCTACTTCGAGAGCGGCTTCCCGCATGGCCAGGACCAGTTCATTTCTTCGGCCGGGACCGCTTGGGCGACGATGGCGCTGTCGATGACAGTGCCGGGGAGCGGGGACGCGCCTAAATTGAGCCGGAAGTAGCTGCTCCGGTTCGGAAAGCCCGTGTCCAAACCGCGGGTAACCCTTGTTGCCGCCAACGCATCCTTTATATGTTGGTGATGACCGTCAAAACACTCGTTCCGCCTGTGGTATCTTGGCTTCGGGCGGAGCCTTGGGTGTTTCCGGTCTCCCTCTGATTGCGGCAAAATTTGCGTTGCAGCGTGTACAATCCGTCATTCCACTCAGGAATGCCGGACTCTGTGAGGACAATAACTTGATCGAGATCCGCCAAAAGACGTCAGACCGGTCCCGTTGGAATTGGATCAGATCCATCCTGCTTACCGCTCTGTTAGGTGCATGGGCCCCGTCGGCCCAGGGTGCCCTCACGGTTTCGTGCACCGCTCCCGGAGGCGTGGAGGGCGTGGTGTACACGGGCTCCTGCACGGCTACTGGTGGCGTCGGTCCTTACACATACGCACTTTTCACGGTGCCGAACAGTCTCCCATCAGGCATCTCCGTCACCTCCGTAGGCGCGATTACCGGCACTCCGGCTGTCGGCTCGGCTGGCAACTACAGCTTCGTGGTCCGGGCAACGGATACCGGTAACAGCAATGCGACTGCCAACTCGGCCAGCACTCCCCTCGCCATCGTGGCACCGCCGTCAATCGCGTGCGTTCCGACCTCGTCCGCCACGCCGAATGAGGTCTCTGCCGCATATTCCACCGTTTGCACGGTCACCGGAGGCACTGCGACCTACACTTGGGCCCTCGGAACAGGTTCACCGAATCTATCTCTGAATGCCACCACCGGCAGCAGCGTGACCCTTTCCGGGACGCCGAATGCGAGCGGGACCTTCAACTACACCCTCACCGTGACGGATTCGTCCACGGCTCCACTCCAGGCGACCAAAAACTTTTCCGCCACAGTGGCAGCGGCCCTTTCCGCAAGCTGCACCCCGACCGGCGCGCTAGAGGTTGGTGCCACGTATTCCGTGACTTGCTCTGCGACCGGAGGTGTAGGTACGCTCACTTGGTCGACCACTGGAACGATCCCGGCCGGGTTGGGCTCCATCAACACCACAACCGGTGCCATTTCCGGAACTTTGTTCAGCGCTGGCACGGCGTCCTTCAATATCAAGGTGACCGACAGCGCATCCACCCCCCAGAGCTCGACCGCCCCCACCAGCTTGGGCGGAACCGTGATCGCCGGACCTTCCATCTCCTGCCTCACGAATTCGGTGCCGCTGGAAGTGAATGTGGCCTACGCCAACTCGTGCACAGCATCCGGGGGCAGCGGGAGCGGCTACGCTTGGTCAATTTCAGCCGGACAACTGCCCACAAACATTAGCCAGTCTTTCTTGACCGGAACGAGCACCATCCTCAGTGGCTCGCCCACCACTTCCGGTGCGGCGAACTACACCCTCCGCTTGGTGGATTCCAATTCTGTTGCCGTAACGAAGGTGTTTTCCGGTACGATTGCCGCGCTGCCACAGGTCTCCTGCAGCCCCGCGCCCCCAACCAACCCCGTTATCACCAATACGGCCTTCCCAACTCTGACCTGCACCATTACGGGCGGAACAGCTCCGTATACCTTGACGGCCAAGACCCCAAGCCCGGCGGCAACCAAAACATTGCCAACCGGTGTCACGATCTCTCCCAGTACACCCACCAGCGGTACAACAGGAAGCGTCTCCGGCACTGTTACGGATGCGGTCGGCACAACCTATGCTTTTGCAGTCCAAGTCGCGGATTCCGCAGTGCAAACGGACGGAACTGCGGCTTCCCAAACTGCGGTGTCCGCAACTTATTCCGGCACCGTCGTGTCGGCAATGACGGCTACTTGCACCCCAACCGGCTTCCTCGAAGTGGGTGCCACGTACTCGGTTGCGTGTTCAGTTACCGGCGGCACGGGTCCCTATTCCTGGTCCACCACGGGCACAATCCCCGGGGAGCTTGGTTCGATTACCACCACCAACGCCACAGCCAACGCCGCGATCACCGGGAGCCTGACCACAGCCCAAACGGCCACCTTCCAGATCAAGGTGACGGACAGCTCCTCGCCCGCGCAATCCTCCACCGCCTCCACAACCTTGGGCGGAACCATCGTTGCCGGACCGAGCTTTAGTTGCTCGCCGGCGACGGCACCCCAGGAGGCCACCCTCGCCTACACCACCACCTGCACGGCAACCGGTGGCAGCGGCACCTACTCCAGTTGGTCTGTCACGGCCGGCACGAAACCCTCGTACCTCACGCAGTCCGCAACAAGTGGAGCCAGCATCACGTTTTCAGGCACGCCGCCCGGATCCGGCACGGTCGACTTCACAGTCGGCCTCACCGATTCCGCCGGTGTTGCCGCTACCGCCCAACGAATCAATGGCACGGTCAATGCCCCAGTTGCCTTTACCTGCGACAACAACAGCGGCCCAATTTCCACGAGCGCAGTCTACACCACCACCTGTTCGGTAACGGCCGGATCCGGCGTCGGGCCATTCACATGGTCGATCAGCGTGGGTGCCCTGCCTGTCAGTGTGACCCAGTCCGGAACCACCGGAAGCTCGGTGACCTTCTCCCATGCGGCAGGGGGAGCTGCCATTCCAGCGGGGGCCGCCAACTTTACGGTTCAAGTGGCGGACGCACTCAGCGTCAAGGCCACGCAGGCATTTGCCAGCACAGTTACTGCGGGACCGGTGCTTACTTGCACCAATAACAATAATCCCGGCGAAGTGGGCATTGCCTACACCACCACCTGTTCGGTCACTACCGGAACCGGTGTTTCCCCGTACACCTTCACCCTCACAGGCACCCCTCCCAGCTTCCTAACATCCAGCACCACAGCCACGAGC
>CAITMP010000075.1 GCA_903893525.1 uncultured Acidobacteriia bacterium
CGCTCCTATCGCAAATGGGCGGCGTGCAGTCGGGGTGGCTTCGATACGGTTGGCATCAAGGAGTTCCCCCAGTTCCTTGGAAGCTGTGGCAATCGACTGAAGGCGGGCGCTCTTGTCCTTGGTGAGACAGCGTTCGATCAGGGAGGCGAGCGGCGGGGGTACAGTTGGATCATGCTTGGACACGGGTGGCGGTTCTGCATTGGCAATCTGCATCATCGTCGCCCTCATGTTCATGCCCTTGAACGGGAGTCGACCGCAAACAATTTGGTAGAGAATGATTCCGAAGGAAAAGATGTCGCTTCGATGGTCAATCGCTTCTCCCAAGACCTGCTCCGGTGACATGTAGGCTGGAGTTCCCA
This sequence comes from uncultured Acidobacteriia bacterium, assembly GCA_903893525.1. Lineage (GTDB taxonomy): Bacteria > Acidobacteriota > Terriglobia > Bryobacterales > Bryobacteraceae > BOG-234. The sequence continues at coordinate 360 of CAITMP010000075.1, forward strand.
CAATGCTACCCGCTATCGTGAGGGATGCGGACTGGGTTTCGTTGGAGCCGGGTTCGGCCGCCCGGTTATACCGAGCCAAGCCAAAATCGAGAACCTTGACGAGGCCGTCCGGCGCGACCATGATATTTCCCGGCTTGAGGTCGCGGTGCACAACCCCTGCTGCATGGGCAGCCGCAACTGCATCCGCAATCTGCCGCGCGTACCCCAACAGGTCGGATCTGGACTTGGCGCCGGATTCCAGCAGATGTCCGATGGTCACACCTTGGATATACTCCATGGCGATGAAATCAAGACCTTCCGCAGAGTTCAGTTCGTAGATCGTGATGATGTTGCGGTGGTTCAGCGCCGAGGCTGCACGGGCTTCGCGCACGAAGCGGCCTTTCTGGCCATCTTGACTGTCGGGGGGCATTACTTTCAGGGCTACCTGACGCTGAAGTTTGGTGTCGAGGGCCTTGTACACGACACCCATGCCGCCTTGCCCCAGCCTGCCGGTGATCTTGTAATGCCCGAGGCTTCGGCCCGACGCCAAATTGGGGAACCGGGGATCTTCTTCGTCGGTCTTTGTGTGTTCGGGCTGGCCAGCGAGGGTCTGGGTCACATCGTCGTTGTTCTGGACATGGACCGGGGACATAAGTGTAGCCTCCGAACCCTGGACCGGCGGAAGTGAGGTCGGCCAGAGTTCCGTAGGTGCGGTGACGGGATAGAGCTCGGTTGCAACGGTCGATTCATCGGACTTATGGCTGTCGACAGGCTCGGGCTCAGGATGCGGAGTGGATGGCTCCTCGAAGCCAGCTGCGGATTTCATCCACGGCATCTCAACTGTCGTCTCGGTTTCCGTCCTGGTGGTGGTCTTGCCAGGGTCGGTCAGTGTCTCCTGAAGGTCGCTGTCGAACGGGTTGTCCGTTGAGAAGGTGATCTGGTCGGTAGGTGCCGGGGAGATCGCCGCAAGCCACTTGGTAAACCCGCCCGGCGCGGCTTGGTACTCGTCGGCGGGCGTCGTTGCGGGCATGATTGGGGCAACGGTCGGAGCTTCTTCGGGTTCCAGTGCTTCGAGGTGAATTTCCGGCGCAGCGGGATGAGCCTCAACAGGCCGGACGGCGGGTATTGGGATCGCATCGACTTCGACGGTTTGGTGGTTCCAATGGACTTCCGCCACCGGCGCGGGGGGGGCGACTGTCGCCGGGCCCTTCATGGCCATGAGCCATTGTGTAAATCCCGGAGTGGTGGCTTGGATAGGTCGGCTGTCCTCGGTCACCGGTGCCTCGGTGGCGACCACGGGGACCACCAACTCCTGGGGACGAGAAACATCCCCAACCTGTCCGGCTGCACTGCGGCGAGCCTTCAAACGAACCGCCAGTTGATAAATTTCGACCATTTTGGCCCTGTGCCCCCGGATTCATCCGACCGGAAAGGCGTTCGGAGCGAGCGATCCGGTGAACCCAACATTATAGCCCTTGCCTGTATCGGAAAGCATCACAAGCGACATCGGAATCGCAATCCATGGGATCATTGCCCATAATAGTATGATTGCCGTTAAGCGGAAGGAGTGCCATGGCGGAACACAGGGATAAAGGGAAGCGGCTCGGGAAATACACGATACAGGATGTTCTGGGGGAG
>CAITMP010000076.1 GCA_903893525.1 uncultured Acidobacteriia bacterium
GAGCCGCCGGACGTGGAGGCAGAGAGTTTACTTCGGGGGAAAGGTGGACTCCGCGTGGAGTTCCGAATTCGTCAACAGACGGGGACTTCTTATATTATTGGCCGTGGGAGGGCTCCGGGTCAAACTTTTGGCGGCGTCGGGCCGATAGAATTCCTCTATCTGCCCTAACTATTTCTTGAGGATGGTCACCAATGGGGGCAGGTCGAACAGCTCCCCGGAGAGCGACGAGCCTACGACCACTTTGTCGGCGTACATTTCGTAGATCTTTTCCTTGTCCCGTTCCCGTTGGATGTCATGCGGCCACATCACGCCGTTGCCGCACTCCCGGTACTTGGTGTAGCGGGTGACTTCCTCGCGGCGGTCGTTGATGGCGGCATCCCAGCGTTTGAACGACTGCTTTACAGGCAGCATTGTGCTGGAGTGGATCCACACCGTGACCTTGCGGTTCTCGCCATCGATGATTTCGATGTTCTCGACGGGTTGGTTCTCCACCACGTCCTTGCCCCGGTGTTCGAAGACCAGACCAGGCTCGTCCATACGCGAGCGCAGGATGTAGAACACGTCGTGCAGTTGGGTCTCCCGGAATTGCTTGACGCGGTCGGCCTCCATGGCTCGCGCACCCTTGTAGGAGAGGTTCCAGATGTCTTTCTCGGTAACGATGAGCGCGGTATCCTCCTTGGTCTTGCCGAAGGATTGCCGCTGGACCATTTTGAGCGGCCCTTCGGATTGCGCCAAGTACTTGGTGGAGATTTTGGCGTACGAGAGGCCGCTGATCTGCTCGCGGTAGAACGAATAAGCGCGACCGGTCTCGGTGCGGGTCGTCATCTGCCGGAAGCCGTCGCCACCAAGGGCGTGGATCGTCTTGTCGATGATCTCGCGACCGCGCGCGGTCGAAGGGGTGGCGGCGCGCAGTGCGAATGGGCCGGATGCGGCCACCCCAAGGAAACCTCTCCTTGTCAAGGTCATGGCTTTTTCGAGATCTGTTCGACGGTCAGTCCGGTGTTGACGGCTGCGGAGGTCACCACAACATCCGCGAAATGCTTCCCGCCCTGGTTCATAGTGACTTTGCGCGGAAGTTTCACCCCGCCGGCGTCCTGCCAATCCGCGTAGACTTCCTCGACAGTTCCGTTGGGGTTGCCGGGGGCCGCGTAGGAGAGCGAGGCCGGGAATCCGGTGGCGGCATCGAAGGTCAGCGTCAGGGAGTGGCCGGCTTTATCGGAGATTTCGACCTTGCCGCCCGCTTCCGTGATGGTGCGGTCCGGATTTTCGCCGCTGGCAAGCAGCGTGAACCAGATCTTGAACGATTCGAAGGCGATTTGGTTCAACTGCGCCGGGGGAAGTGCGGTGGAGCCCTGCGGCGTTACCGACCAACCAGTCTTCCCATCGGAATATGTGGCAACCTTGCCGAACGGCAGCACATTTTCCTGCCGGAAGTGCGAAGGTGCCAGCCACTGCTGATTCTGGGTGACCTTGAGACCGCCCGCAGCCTGGTCCAGCTGGATGGTGCCGGACTGCGTGTAGTCTTTCACCGCTGCCAGCTTGGCGGTGCCACCGACTGCGGCGACCGCCTTGGCCAGGAGCGCTTTGCCCCGGACCGCGCTGCCGGCATCGGCCGGACCCGCGGCCTTTTTCGCCTTGGGTTGCGGAATCGTCAGGTCCAGATCGGAAACTGGCCGGTCCAGCGAGGTCAGCGGCTTGCCGAATTCCTTGGGGTTGCCGGTGGCCACGATCACAAACTTCGCCGGATCCAGGTACTTCTGCGCCACCCGCTGGATGTCCTCGCGCGTTACAACCGCCACGGCCTTCTGGTAACTGAAGATGAAGTCGTCCGGATAGCC
>CAITMP010000077.1 GCA_903893525.1 uncultured Acidobacteriia bacterium
CGCCGCATCCTTCACCCTGCAAATGGCGGATTCGCTGAGCTCCACGTCGACCTCGGCTTTTTCCGGCACCATCCAACGCGCGCCGCTTTTCACCTGCACCAACAACAATGTGCCGGCGGAAATCGGGGTTGCCTATACCTCCACTTGCACGTTGACCAGTGGCACGGGCACGTCCCCGTATGCCTGGTCCATCACCGGGACCGGCCTGCCCGCCGGTGTCACTTCCACCACGACGGCGAATTCCATCACCATTGCCGGTACCCCGACCGGGACCGGCGGCAGCGCCAGCTACACGGTTCAGTTGACCGATGGTGCGGGCGGCACCGCGACCCAACCGTTCTCCGGCACTGTTGCCGGTCCGCCAGCCTTTACCTGTACCAACAACAACACCCCCACCAAGGCGGGACTCAACTACACCACTACCTGCACTGTCACCAACAACACCGGTTTCGGACCATTCTCGTGGTCCATCAGCGCCGGAGCCCTCCCCGCCGGGGTCACCATGACCACCACGGCCGCCACCGCGACCCTGAGCGGAACCCCGACCGTCCCGGGCGCAACATCCTACACCCTGCTCCTGACTGACTCGGCCGCGATCACCGCCAGCAAGGTCTTCACCGGCACCATCACCACTGCCGCCTTCACCTGCAACAACTACAACACCCCGCTCGAGGTCGGCCTCGCCTATTCCGTTACCTGCACCGCGAATTCCGCAGGCGCTTCGGCACCCTACACGTGGGCCGTGAACGGCGGATCTTTGCCGACTGGCGTTACGTCTTCCATCAACGGCACCTCGATCACCCTTACTGGTCCCGCCACTGCCGCCGGTGCCGCAAGCTTTACCGTCCAGTTGACGGACGGAGGCTCCGCGGTCACCCAGCGCCCGTTTTCCGGAACAATTGCTCCGGCCCTCGCCTTCACCTGTTCCAACAACAATGGACCCACCGCGGTAGGCGCAGCCTACACTACCACTTGCACTGTCACTGGTGGCACCGGTGTCGGCACGTACGCATGGTCGATTGGTGGCGGTACATCCATGCCCGCCGGTATGACCTTCGCCACCAACGGCACGGGCAGCACTCCTGTCACGGCCGTGACTCTGGCTGGACCGGTGACGGCATCGGGTGCCTCGAATTTCAATCTCCTTCTGACTGACGCGGCCGGGGCTTCAGTATCGAAAAACTTCAACAGCACCGTCGTTCCCGCTCCTGCATTCACTTGCACTAACAGTGCCGGACCCGTGGAGATCAGTGTCGCCTACTCGAATACCTGCACTTTGACCAGCGGAACCGGAACCGGCCCTTACACATTCTCTGTCACCGGTACAGTGCCGACCGGAGTCACCAGCGTCGTTGGCCCCACAACCGTCACATTCTCCAACTCACCCACGGTGGCGGGTCCTTACAGCTATGCTGTGAAGCTTGTGGATTCGCTAGGCGGAACGGCCACCCAGGCCTTCGTCGGCAGTGTGGCCGCACTCCCGCTCATTACTTCCGTATCGCCGCTCTCCGCTGCTACAAGTGGAAGCCCCTACGTCCTCCAACTGACGGCCAGCGGTGGTGTTCCATCAGGCTACGTTTGGTCGGTGACCGGTCTTCCGGCTTGGGCGTCGCTCAACCCGAGCACGGGTGTGATCAGCGGAACACCGCTATCTGCCATTCCAAGCACGCTGATTATATCGCTGAACGATGGACTCAAAACCGCCTCACCGGTGAACGCAATCCTGCCTGTGAATGGCCCCACAGGCCAGACGTGGACCCAACTCACTCCTGCCGGTGGTGCGCCCCAGCCCCGTGGCGGGCAGGTCTCCGCTTTTGATCCGAGTACCCGGCAGATGCTGATCTTTGGAGGCACAGGTGCCAGCGGCTTCCTCAACGACCTTTGGTCCTACAACGCGGCTGGCAATACTTGGATTTCCCTCACACCCACTGGTACTGCTCCCGCAGCCAGGAGCCAAGCCTCCGCCGTTTACGACTCGGTTACGGCGAATTTGACCCTATTCGGTGGTCAAACGGGCCCGACGACGTGCGGCAACGACACTTGGCGGCTTGCAAATGCGAATGGTGCCTCTGCAACCCCGGCGTGGCTCCAAATGGCCCCGACCGGGACGGCACCCGCCGCCCGCCAAGGCCACCGCGCGGCCTACGATCCCAATACCAACCGCATGCTCGTGTTCGGCGGCGATAACTGCACGGGCACCCAGTTCAACGACGTCTGGGTATTATCGAACGCCAATGGAACGGGCGGCACCCCGGCATGGACCCAGCTTTCCCCCACCGGAACCGCACCCACCACGCGTACGTTCTCCAGTGCAGTCTACGATCCGGCAGCCAACAAGCTCGTCCTCTTCTCCGGCTTTGGCGCCTCCGTTGCCGATACCGATGTATGGACGCTCTCCAACGCCAACGGCGTGACCGGAACTCCCGCATGGACCAAGACCACCCCGAGCGGAGGCCCGCTCTATGCCCGCGACGCACATTCTGCCATTCTGGACCCGGTCAACAATCGCATGACGGTTTTCGGCGGGTCTGCCAACACGACGGGCGGCCCGACCTCCGATACTTGGGTGCTGACCAACGCCAACGGTACCGGGGCCCAGGCTTGGACCCAACTGGCACCACAAGGCACAATCCCCGCACCCCGTTACCTCCATTCCGCGGCGTTCGACAGCAACCAGATGATCGTTTTCGGCGGCGCATCCGGCACCGCGCTCTTCAACGATCTGTGGACCCTGAGCGACGCCAATGGCTTGGTGACTATTACCGGTCTAAATCCCGGTTACTTCACCAGCGGCGGCACCGCGTTCACCTTGGCGATCTCCGGCCAAGGTTTCGTTCCGGCATCAATCGTGTTCTGGAACGGCGTTGCTGTGCCAACCACTTACGTAAGTGAGACCCAGCTGACAGCGGCGGTACCCGCAACAAATCTTGTCGCGGCAGGGAATGTGGCCATTTTGGTGGCCAATCCAAGCAATAATGTTTCCACGGCCTACAACACCATCATCCTGCCCGGTACCACTGGCGGCAGCGGTGGTGGTGGCGGTGGGGGTGGCGGCGGTGCCGGCCCGCAGGGTGACGGAACGTCCTCGTCCGTTTCGCCAGCTACCTTGTCCTACACCCTGCCCTCGGGCCCGGTCACCGGCAGCCAAACTGTGACTCTGACCTACAGTTCGCCCAAGCCAGATATACCGACGTACTCGGCTGGCGCGGTTCTCTCGGCCGGTTCGGGATGGCTGCGCATCTCGCCCGCAACGGGCACCATGACCCAGACGTCCACCAGCGCGCCCTATACCTTTCAAGCCACGATGCAAGTCATCGTCGATCCGACCGGTATTTCATCCGGCTCCGTTTATTCCGGAACCGTGAATTTCCTGGTTGTCAATGCCATTGCCTCGGCCAGCGTAACGATGAACGTTACCGACCCCCAGGTCTCTGTGCCGTTGGTGAACATCTCGGGAACCCTCGGCCAACCGCTCTCCGGTGCGGTTGCGCCAGTTGGCGGCACGGGACCCTACACCTGCGCGCTGGCCAGCGGCACCCTCCCTGGTGGCGTTTCCATCCGCCAGGATTGCACCATTAGCGGAACACCAACCTCGGCCGGGAATTTTGCCGTTACGGTCCGCGCAACTGACGCCACACAGACCAAGGGCACTGGTGTGGTGAACATCTCGATTCTCGGGATCACAACCACCTCGCTGCCGTCCGTTTCGACCAACGTTGCGTACACAGCATCCATCGCCGCGGCAGGCGGCCAGCCTCCATATTCATTCACAGCCTCGGGTCTGCCGCAGGGCCTCTCGATCAATGCTTCGGGGACCATCACCGGTACCGTCACCACGGCTCCCGCCAGCACGCCAACCGTCTCGGTAACGGTTACGGACGCAGTCGGCCTCACCAGTTCGGCCAGCTTCAAGCTGACCGTCACGGCTCCTGGTCCTCTCGCCCTGCCGCCTCCGACGCTCTCCGACGCAGGCATCGGGGTTCTCTACACCCAGAGTTTGACCGCGACCGGGGGCACCCCGCCGTACCAGTGGCAACTCTCCGGTGGCGCTTTGCCCAACGGTATGTCGCTCACCGCCACGGGTATCATCAATGGGATCCCGACCGCCGTCGGCTCATCCACTTTTACGGTCCAGGTCAAGGACAGCGTCGGGGCCACGGTTTCAGCCCAGGCTACCTTGAACGTGCGCCCGGCAGCCCTTCAATTGACCACCAAGTCCCCGCTTCCCTCGGGAGTGGTCGGCAACGAATACCCCTCGCAAGCCCTTTCCGCCAGCGGAGGCACGCCGCCGTACACATTCGCTATCAGCCAGGGGAACCTCCCGGCGGGTCTTACGCTTGCGGGCGGTATCATTTCCGGGACGCCCACCGTGGCGGGGGATTTCGCGATTCTTATCGGCATCAGCGACTCTGCAACGCCCGCGACCACCGGGACAGGCGGATTGGCTTTGAATATTCGCGCAAATACCACCGATTTGCTGCTCAGCACCGGCAGCATGTCGTTCACGGTCGCCACCGGAGCCACCACGCTCCCGGCTCCCCAAACCTTGGCGGTAAAGTCGACCAACGTCTCCCAGCAGATTCCGTACAGCGTGACTGTCACCTCGGCATCCCCGTGGCTCAGCGTCTCCGGCGGCGGTACCACTCCCGGACTCCTCACGGTTGCCCTCAACAGCCAAGCTGCCCAACTTCCCGCCGGTCCTTATACGGCATCCGTCACACTGTCCTGCACCTCACAGTCAGTCTGTGCCGGCAAATCCCAGAGCATGCAGGTGAGCTTGTCGGTGACCGCTCCACCGCCGGCCCTAAATGTTGCAACCGCCATTCTGTCGATGTCGACGACTCCGCCGGCCCAGACCCAGTCTGCGGATTTGATCCTGCGAAACTCAGGCGGCGGTCTGCTCAACGTTACTGGCGCGACCTGCAACGCCACTTGGTGCAAGGCTGGGACGCTGCCCACCCCCATTCAGGGCGGCTCCAGCTCGGCAATTGCCGTCACAGCCGACCCGACGCAACTGGCCTCCGGCTACTACCGGACGACTGTTGACGTCACCACCTCGGCTGGCAGTGCCTCCGTTCCAGTCACATTCCTGGTTGCCAAGAGCGCCACCATTTCCCTAGCCCCCGGTGCCACCCAACTCAGTTTGCCGCAGGGACAGCTTTCGAACAATCCGGGCGGTTCCTTCCAGATCGCCGCGGCGGGCGATGTGATCAGCTGGAACGCGGCGGTGACCGCTGGAGCCACTTGGCTCTCGGTAACCACTCCAGCCGGTGTTTCCACGCCGCTAGGCGCTGGTACCGTGCGGTACGCTGTCAACTCAGGCAGCCTTGCCGTCGGCACTTATTACGGCACCATTCGGGTTGACGCCGCCGGTGCCACCAATGCCCCCCAGGACTTCCAAGTGGTCTTGACGGTCAATGCCCCCAGTGACCCGGTTCGTCCCGATCCGCAACCAGCCGGACTGCTGTTCCTGACCTCTGTGGGTGCGTCCGCCCCGGTCGCCCAGGCTGTCAACGTTTTTGCCAACTCGGCAACCCCGGTGCCATATTCCACCGCGACCGATGGGCAGGCTTGGCTTACCGTTGTAGCATCCACCAACACGGCGTCGGCCACAACACCGGGTCAATCCACTGTTTCGGTGAATACCCAGGGTTTGACCGCCGGAGTCTACCGGGGAACGGTCAGCTACTCGATGTCGGCTGCCGCAGTCCGGGCCGTCAATGTGACGCTGGTCGTCGCACCCGCCGGTGCCACCGTTAGTGGCTCCGGAGTCAGCGCCACTGGACAAGGTTTGGGTTCCAGGGCCACAGGCACTTGCGCCCCGACCCAACTGATCCAAGCCCAGACCGGCCTTGTGAATAACTTCGCCGCCACTGTCGCCCGAGCCAGCCAGATCCAAGTCCG
>CAITMP010000078.1 GCA_903893525.1 uncultured Acidobacteriia bacterium
AATCGCGGTTGTTTGGTCGGCTGCCCGTCTGGGCTGGACGACTCGCTGGAACGTTCCTGTACCGCTTTGCCGCATAAATCCACATGAACCCGACACCGGTTCAAGCCGTACCCATCCGCAGGACGGGCCCGCCGCCCAACTCCAATCAGCAAACGCCAGCAACGCCGTTTCATCTGGCCGACGCGCTTTATCCACTCTTCCGCCACAAGTGGAAGATCCTCATCTGCTTTGTGACAGGCCTGGTGGCGGCCGGCGTCGCGTGGAATTTCCTGAACCGGAAGTTTTCCTCGGAAGCCCAACTGCTGGTCCGGTACGTCGTGGAGGGTGATTCTGGGGGAAGTCTAGATAAAGGAGACCAGTTGAGGTCTCCAGACCGGTTCGGTGAGAGTATCATCAGCTCCGAGATGTTGCTGCTGAGCAGTTTGGATTTAGCACTCGAAGTAGCAAAAAGCGTACGGGCGACAAACCTGATCGATGGGCCAGTTGAGGGTGATGCCGATCTGGCCGCCGCCGCCGTAGTCGCCAAGGGGCTGACCATCGATTTGGTGCCCAAGAGTACGGTGATTTCGGTCGTTTTCACCCATAAGGACCCGATGGTAGCGGTAAATGTAGTCAACACCTTGGTCTCGAAATACCAACGACTTCACGCCCGTGTCCATCGGCCGATCGCATCAGTCGATGAATGGGCAACCCAAACCGAAAAGCAGCGCAGCGCCGTGGCGGCCACCGAGAGCGACCTGCGGCGTCTCAAAGGCGATGACTTGGTAGGCACCTTGGCGGATAGCCAACTGGCATTGAGTGGCCAGATAGGAAAGCTGGAATCCGCTCTCTCGGAAGCGCAAGCGACACTCGCAGAAAATCAGGCAATTTACGAAGGGCTGATGAATCACGATGACTCGATGGCGATTAGCTTGGGTGGAACTAATGCCAACAGCACCATTTACGTAGCAACGAACGGCGTCGCCGTGACGACAAATACCCCTTTGGTAACAGCCATCAGGACCAATGCACCGGGCACCCAGCCGGCTGTTTCCGAGATCTCCCCTGAGGCACGGCGCGCATTCCGAGGTTTGACCAACCGCTTGGAAGCCCTCCGGTTCAAGGAACAGGAGCTCCTGCTGCAGTACAACCCCATGAGCTCTTACGTGCGTACGTATTCGGAGCAGATAGCCACCACCGAGAAACAGTTGGACGCGCTGATCAAGGTCACGCCAGAACTGACCAACGCGATCCTCGCAACTCCGGGCGGCCCAAATCAGCCAGTCCCGGATTTCCGCCTCGCTCGGATCAAGGTCGGCGCGGCTTCGGGAAGGGTCAAGGTTCTCAGCGACGAATTGAACAAAGCCAAGGCCCGGGCCGCTCGTTTGGCTGAAAAACAGGGAGAAATCGTAGCGCTAGAGCGAAAACTCAAAGCCGACATCGAAAAGTATGAACATTTCTCGGCAACCGTTGAAAAAGCGCAGGTGGAAGAGGCACTCAAGGCCACGACACTCGCCAATATTGCGGTGATCCAAGCCGCCTCCGCGCCCTACCACGCGCTGAAAAAAACCCTGAAGATTGTCGCGGGGCTTGGAGTTGGCGGATTGGCCGTGGGTCTGGGGTGGGCGTTCGGGCTCGAGTTTTTTGGCGACACTTCCGTTCGTCGCCCCATCCAGGTGACCGGTCAGATGCGTTTGCCCCTGTTCCTCTCCATTCCGCGCCTCGCCGCCTTGGGCGACAAGGCCAAGTCGGCAAAAAAGAAGACTAAAAAGAAGGCCAAGCAGCAGGCCACCACGGCCGACCCCGCCAACGGCTCCGAGACCGCGGTGGCTGCCGTGGCGACGGCAGAACCGCCCGTCTCACCGTTGACCACCTATTCCGAGGCGCTTCGTGACCGGCTGATCATGTATTTTCAGGCCCGCGACGTCACCCACATGCCCAAGTTGATTGGCGTGACCAGCTTTGGCCGAGGGGCTGGCGTTACTTCTGTCGCAACAAGCTTGGCTGCAACGCTTTCCGAGACAGGAGAGGGCAACGTGCTCTACGTGGACGTTAATCCGGAACAAGGCCCCTCTGCACACCCGTTTCGACAGGGGCGCCCGATCTCGGGCGTCGAAGCGGCCTTGACGGAAGGATCGCGAGAATCCGCACAAGTCGGGACCAATCTTTACGCGGTGTCGCTATCGGACCTCTCTGCCGGTCGCGTGGGCGTGCTGCCTCGTATGTTGGCAACCTTGGTCCCCAAGATCAAAGCCAGCAATTACGATTACATTATCTTTGACCTTCCCCCGGTTACCCAGACCAGCATTACCAACCGGGTAGCAGGACTGCTTGATGTAAACGTGGTGGTCTTGGAGTCGGAAAAGACCAGTTTGGGGTTCGCCCAGCAGGCCGTCGGACTGTTGGCGGAAAGTCAGGCCAAAGTGGTGGCGGTTCTGAACAAGCACCGTCGTTACATCCCGCGGAAGTTGGACTCCGACCTGTAAGTTCTAATGCCGGAAGCAGTTTTTGAATTCGCTTGGATCTTTGCGCCCGCCCGGTTGGCGGCTGCGAAGTGACCGGGACGGAGTCTGCCCATGCGCAATCTGATCTACTATTTGGTTAAGCCGTTCCTCCCCTGGGGACTGCGGATGACCGTTCGGCGCTGGCATGCTGCTTGGTTGCGGCGACGCGCCGGCAATACGTGGCCGATCCTGCCGACGACAGGCCGTCCACCGGAAAACTGGCCTGGCTGGCCCGCCGGCCACGGCTTCGCGGTCGTACTCACGCATGATGTCGAGGGTCCGGAAGGGCTCGCCCGGGTACGCCGTCTCGCCGAGTTGGAAATGTCCCTGGGTTTCCGATCCTCGTTCAATTTCGTTCCCGAGGGCAGCTATGAGGTGCCCGATGACCTCCGAGAATGGCTGTGGAAGAATGGATTTGAAGTCGGCGTCCACGATTTGCACCACGACGGGAGTCTCTATCGGGGCCGATCTGCCTTCCGCCGTCAGGCGACGAAGATCAACCACTATTTGCGCACTTGGCGTGCCCGGGGGTTCCGCTCCGGGTTCATGCTCAACAACCTCGAGTGGCTGCAGGATCTCGACATCCAGTACGATGCCTCCACCTTCGACAACGATCCGTTTGAGCCTCAACCCGTCGGAGCCGGAACGATATTCCCCTTCTGGGTCACTCGTAAGCCGGAACTAAATTCGGCGGATTGCGCGGGCAAAAGGGGGGGGTACGTCGAACTTCCCTACACCCTGCCCCAGGATTCCACGCTGTTTCTGCTGCTCCGCGAGGCGTCCCCCGAACTGTGGCTCCGTAAATTGGACTGGGTTGCGGGAAACGGCGGCATGGCGCTCGTCAACGTGCATCCGGACTATCTCCACTTTCCCGACGAGTCCGCGACTGCTAAGACCTATCCGGTGGAGCATTATCAGCATCTGCTGTCGGCCATGCGAAACCGGGGCTCCGCAGCGTGGCGGGCACTGCCAACCGAGGTGGCGACTTGGTATGCTTCTCCCCGGGGTGAGCGGGATCCGGCCCCGGCCGGATTTGCTGGCCACTTTGGCACCACGACCGGTGCGAGCTGACGTCGTCACGGCCCCAACACTGCCCCTCCTCCCACCGTTGGGTTGCCCAACGTTTGCCAAACGGGTTACTTAGTTTGCGATCGAGCTCTTTCCGTTTGACCGCAGCCAATTCCAGCCGAAGCTACTGCCGCCGAGCCCTTTGGGTTCCCTGTCAAAATGACGGGGCCACCAGGAGCTTCCATGGCCTCGACCGCTTGAAATGATTCGCCTCCGTCACAAACTTTTCCTTCAGCTCTTTCGATTGCTGGATATCGGGATGATGGCCGTCACGCTCTTTGGCCTCATTATGCTCGTCGCTGAGGAAGGGGATCCGGAGCGCATTTTGACCTTTTTTCGGGTGACCTACCGTCCCGTGGACGTGCTGGCCGTGGTCGCACTCCTGACGGGTTGGGCCATCATTTTGGATTCGGTCGTTCAGTATGATACGAATCGTTGGTTGGAACTACGGTCCCGTATTCTCAGCATCCTCAAGGCTACCTTGCTTTCATCGCTGGTACTCGCGGTGGTAGGCCAGGTTATGAGCGTGGGACGCTTCAACCGGACGGTCATCATTCTCTTCTGGTTGATCACGAGCGGACTCGGAGTTCTCAGTCGGGTCTTGCTCATCCTCGCGCTCCGAATGGTCCGACGTTCGGGGATGAATTCACGCCATGTGCTCATCATTGGCAACCAGAGCGCAGCGGAAGACCTCGCCAATCGAATCGAGCGACATTCAGAACTTGGCTATCACATCGAAGGCATCCTGCTTCCTTCCGGAGCGGCTCTAGAAAAGGCTCCGGCCAGTCGCTGGCCCGTATTGGGCACGATGGCGGAGCTTCAGCAGATTTTGCAAAAAGGGGTGGTGGACGAAGTGATCAAGATCCCCGTCAACATGGCTGACATGTCGGATTCCCGGCGGGCGCTCCAGCTCGGCAGGGAGCTGGGAGTCGTGGTACGTCTGTTGCCCGATAAACAGGACTTCAGCCTCCTGGCCCAAGCGCAGGTCGAGATGTTTGAAGGCCAGCCGGTCATCACCTTCTTCCGCGAGGCCATGCTGTGGCACCTGCTGGCCAAGCGGTTATTGGATATCCTCGTTTCGGGATTCCTGCTGGTAGTCCTCAGTCCGCTGCTCGTCGTGGTCGGTCTGCTGGTCAAGGCAACCAGCCCCGGGCCCGCTATCTTCAGCCAAGAACGGATCGGCATGAACCGACGCCGCTTCCGCATGCACAAGTTCCGCTCCATGTATCGCGATGCGGAGCAGCGACTGCAGGAGGTGGAGCATCTCAACGAAATGAAGGGCGGGCCCGTCTTTAAGATCCTAAACGATCCGCGCATCACCCCGCTGGGGCGTATTATTCGCCAGTCGAGCCTCGATGAGTTGCCCCAGCTTTGGAACGTCTTCAAAGGTGAGATGAGCTTGGTGGGCCCGCGTCCGCCACTCCCCAGTGAAGTGAGGCGGTACGAGTGGGCGGACCAGCGGAGACTGAGCATCCGCCCCGGAATCACCTGTCTTTGGCAAATTGGCGGACGCAGTCAGCTCGATTTTGAGCAGTGGATGGAGCTGGACCGTCAATACATCGAGAATTGGACGTTCTGGCTGGACTTGGAAATCCTCATTAAAACCATTCCGGTGGTGCTCCTGCGCAAAGGCGCTGCTTGAGTCCGATGCTTGAAACGGGGCCTGCGATAACCGCCGGCACAACGTTTTCTTTTCTCAATGGATCGCATCGCCGTCGTCGGTCTGGGCTATGTTGGATTGCCCTTGGCCCTCCAATTTGCGCGCTCCGGCGTCCGCGTGATCGGTCTGGACACGGATCCCGTCAAAGTTGAAGCCCTCGCCGCCGGCCGTTCCTACATCCACCACATTTCGGCACAAGCAATCGCGGAGCAGATCGACGCGAATCGGTTCGCGGCGTCCACCGACATGTCGCGTGCCGGTGAAGTCGGGGCGGTGATCCTGTGTGTTCCCACGCCGCTCAATAAGAATCGAGAACCCGACATCTCATACATCTTGGCTACCGGTCGATCGATCGCACCGCATCTGCAGCCTGGAGCCTTGGTCGTGCTGGAATCCACAACCTACCCAGGCACCACCGATGAAGATCTTCGGGCCGTGCTGGAAGCCGGGTCGGGGATGACGGCCGGACGAGATTTCCATCTCGCTTACTCTCCCGAACGGGAAGACCCCGGGAATCCGCAAAGCGATGTCGCCGCCATTCCCAAAGTCGTCGGTGGCCTCACTCCCGCCTGCCTTGCGCTGGCGCGGAGCCTGTATGGACGCGCCATCAAAACGACAATCCCGGTGTCCTCTTGTCGCGCGGCGGAGGCGACCAAGCTGCTCGAAAACATCTTCCGCGGCGTCAACATCGCCCTCGTGAACGAACTCAAAGTCGTTTACGAGGCAATGGGGATCGACATCTGGGAAGTCATTCAGGCGGCCAAGTCCAAGCCCTTCGGCTTTATGGCGTTCTATCCCGGACCAGGCCT
>CAITMP010000079.1 GCA_903893525.1 uncultured Acidobacteriia bacterium
AGCGGACGGGCCGCGCGGGGCACGGCATCAAGTGCGGGAGAAACTGATCGCGGCCAGGTCGTCCGCGAGTTTCCCATTAGTCGGACCGCAGTGGTAAATTGGGGCGGAATGGATCGACGTACTTTCCTTGCATCGACAGCCACCGCCCTCACCACCGCTGCCGGTGCGGATTCGGCACCTGGGAGTCGCCCCAACTTCCTCTTCCTGATTGCCGACGATTTGACCTACGACGGCATACGGGCCTTGGGCAATTCCGAGGTGGAGACTCCGAATCTCGACCGGCTGGTACGTCAGGGATGCGCCTTTACGCACTGTTTCCACCAAGGTTCGTGGCTGGGGGCGGTCTGCGTCGCCAGTCGCTCGATGCTGAATAGTGGAGTTTCAGCCTTCCGCGTCCAGAAGGATTTCGAAAATGTCCCGTTGTGGGGCGAAACCTTCGGGAAGGCCGGGTACCAAACCGCCATTGTCGGCAAGTGGCACTTGAGCAAGGCGGCTCTGGAGCGGAGTTTCCAGGAGCATTCCAGGGTGTTCATGGGCGGCATGTACGAGTCCGGGCCCGAAGCCTACAATCGGCCGGCTTCAGGCAATACTTGGACTCCTTGGGATAAATCACTGAAAGGACAGTGGATGCACTCCGCAGCCTTTCAGGATGGCTCCGACACGGTGAAGCATTCCGCGCAGATTTGGGCCGAGTGCGCGGCCGAGCGGCTGACGGCCATGGCGGCCAAGGAAGACCCTTTCCTGCTGTATGTCGGTTTCACCTCGCCCCACGATCCCCGGCAGGCTCCGAAGGAGTATGTGGACCGCTATCCGGCGGGGAAGGTCGCTGTTCCACAGAACTACCAGCCCGAACATCCTTTTGACCAGGGAGATGCCAAGGTTCGCGATGAACTGCTGGCCCCATTTCCACGCAGTCGGACCGCAGTTCAGGTGCATCGATCCGAATACTACGCCCATGTCACGTATCTGGACCACCAGATTGGGCTGATCCTCGATGCGCTGGACAAATCGGGCAAGGCGTCGAATACGTATATCATTTTCACTGCGGACCATGGCTTGGCAGTCGGGCAGCACGGGCTGATGGGCAAGCAGAACATGTATGACCACAGCACGCGGATTCCGTTGATTGTGGTCGGACCGGCTGTCACGAAGGGGCGGCGCGTCAAGGAATTGGTGTACCAGCACAGCGTGTTTGCGACCACTTGCCACTTGGCCAATCTGGCAATCCCAAAGTCAGTGGAATTTCCGAGCGTGGTGAGCTGGATGATGGGGGCCGGAGGGCAGGGCGAGGAAAGTGTGTTCTGTTACTACCGCGACTTCCAGCGCTCCGTCCGAACGAAAACCCACAAGCTGATCGTGTACCCGAAGGCGGGGCGTACACAGCTTTTCGATTTGGCCCAGGACCCCTGGGAGATGCATGATTTGTCCGCCGAACCCGGTCTGGCCGACGTAATGGCGGAATTGGCGCAACTCCTCAAGGCGCACCAACTGGACCTTGGCGATACCTTGGCATTGGCATGATACAGGAATTTAAGGCGGCACCGTTTTTTGTCCCCGATAGCGAGGAACTCCGCTATTTGCCGGAGGGTCCGCACGTGCTGCGGAATTGTCCGGGACCGCCAAGCTTGGGGTGGGTGGCGATTCAACATGGCGACGGGCTGCGGTACGGCAGCATGAACGTTCTGGATCTGGCTACG
>CAITMP010000080.1 GCA_903893525.1 uncultured Acidobacteriia bacterium
CCCCCGTCGGCTGCGATCTGGAACGACCAGTTGAAGCGCACTTGGGAATCGCCCACAATCAGCATCGATTGGTCCGCCGACAGGCTCAGGGCGGCCGGCGCTGCAATCTCACCCCCGGAATAGACGGTTTTCAACTTGCCCGCGGGGTCAATGTACCCCACAGTCTTCTTCGCCGGATCCGTAAAGTAGACGCCGCCCTTGGCCGTTATGGCAAGATCCGAGGCCGAGACCCCTGCCGAGACCGTCTTTTCGTCGCCGCCAAGTCCCCACGAGACAATTCCAGTTGCCTTCGCGGCATAAATGCGCCCATCCGGACCGACGCGCACCGCGCGGACACCCGCCGCGTTGTCGCGGAACGTGGTGACCTTTCCCGATGGATCAGCCTTGTACACACGGTTGGCCTTCGCATCGGCGAAGTAGACATTGCCGTCCTTGTCACCGGCCGGACTCGAAACTGCACCGTATGTGCCGCCGACTTGCTCCCACTGCTTGTCGGCGGAGATCACGGTGAAGACGTTGCCGCGGGGCTCCCAACCGGAGTCCGGCTTCGAGAGCGCTGCGGGTTCGCGGGCAACCACCGGCTTGGGGTAGTCGCGCCAAAGCCAGGTAAGGGCCTCGGGCATGATGGCCGCGCCGTGTTTCATGTTGTGTCCTTCCTCGCCCAGGTTGAACTTCACGTCGTAGCCGGAAAAACGCAGGGCGTCGTACATGACCTGGTTGTTCATCGGCCAACTGCCGCCGTAGAAGACGCCGAAGGGTTGGTCGGCGGAGGTGTGGTCGTTCTTCCCGGCCTGGAGGTAGACACGGATGGGCTTGGGCTCGGTGCGGCGAATTGCCGCTGGCAGGGTGTCGGCGCCTTTCAGCGAAACGAAGGTGCCGATGAAACTGAGGACGCGGTGGAACATGTCCGGGCGATGCCAAGCGGCCACAAACGCGCCTACAGCTCCCGTCGAGACGCCGGAGATGGCGTGGTCGTCCGGATTTTTCGAGAGGTTGTACTTCTTGCCGACTTCAGGAATCAGCTCTGCCTCGAGGAAGCTCGAGAAACGGTCGGAAATGTTGTCGTACTCGAAGATGCGCTCGTAGCGGTTTTGCGCGGTGGCCGAATTTTCAGGCGTGGTGGGCAGAACGCCGGGATCGATGAAGATCCCAATCAGGGGCGGCAGGTCGCCGCGTGCGATCAGGTTGTCAAAAACTACCGGGACGCGCTGCCCATTGCCCAGCGAGCCCGAGCCGTCCAGGAAGATCATGAACGGGGCAGGCTTGGATGCGTCGTATTTTGCTGGAACGTACACCGAATAGGTGTGCGGGGTGCCGGGATAGAATTTGCCCGGAGCGAGCTGGTATTTGGTGACCACTCCCTTTGGGACGTTGGGATTCGGCTGGGAATCGGGACCGAGGGCGTAGTCCTGGGCGGCCACCGGGATGGCGGCGGCAAGGAGCAGGAGCAGGGCAGGGAGGGTCTGTTTCATGGCGCGGAAGGATCAAGTATATCGGGTGGTGAAATCTGGTCCATGCGGGCGTCGGCGATCCCACGCAAGCGGCGTAAGTCGACCCTACCTATATCCATCGCGTTTTTATTGCGCGGGAAATAAGTTTCAGAAAGTTCACAATCCAGCCCATAAGAATATCCGATTGGCCATTCCCGCTAGTCCATCCTATACTGAAAGCATAGGAAGCAAGCGTCGCAAGTATACGGCGCAGCCAATCAGGCTGGCTTCCTTCAGACAAGGTCCCGGTTGCAAGACGCGCCGGGGACTTATGTCGTTGCTATAACTCCCGCACCCCAACGGTGCAGGGAATCCCCTGTCGGATACAAGCCGTGGATCTTATACGCCCCGCAGGCACTTGGGCCCGAGTGTGTCCCTGCGCTGACTTATCGATCCACACCATCTCCACAAGGACTGAAAGGAATCTACAAATGAAAACAGCAATCCGGACGCTTTTGGCGTTCTCGACCACACTCGTATTCGGAGCCGCCACAATGGCGTTCGCCGCGGACACCGACCCGCTCCGCATCAACGTCCCCTTTGCCTTCAAGGCAGGCAAAGCCAATCTCCCCGCCGGCGAATACATGGTCTACGAGGATGACTCCAAGGTCATCACCCTCAAGGGCACACACGGGAGCGCCATCGTTTTGGGTGTCCCAACGTCGGAAGGAGATACCAGCAAGGCCAGCGTGACGTTCGACCACACTTCCGAAGGCTATGTCCTCAAGTGCGTCCACACGTGGGGCAAGTCGGTTTCAAGCGTAATTCCGACCCTCCAGTCCGAGAAGTAGACGCCGGCCTCAAAGGAGTGTCAGGGGGTCCACGTCAATTACCAGCGACGTGGCCCCCCACTTCTTCTCGCGTGCGAACTCGCGCGCCTTTTTTAGCAGAGCGTTCAGCGCCTTCCGGCTCCCCGATTTCACCAGCAACTGGTAGCGGAATTCCGCCTTCAACCTGGGTACGGGAGCCTCCGCCGGCCCCATGATCTTCATATTTTCAAGCGGTGACGAGAGCGCCGGGACAAGGTGGGCACCCAGCTCGGTGCTCATCCGCAACGCATCCTCCTGCAGCGGGGCACGAACCAAAATGTTCGCCATCGCGCTGAACGGCGGGTATTTCATGAACCGCCGGAACTGCAACTCCTTCTGGAAGAAGCCGTTATAGTCCTGTCGCGATGCCAGGTCGATGGCGTAATGGTCGGGATTGATGGTCTGCATGTACACCATACCCGGCAGATTGCCGCGCCCGGCCCTACCAGCCACCTGCGTCAGAAGCTGGAATGTACGTTCGGCAGCGCGGAAGTCTGGCATGCCGAGTCCAACATCCGCCGAGACCACACCGACCAAGGTCACATTGGGGATGTCATGGCCCTTGGCGATCATCTGGGTGCCCACGAGGATGTCAAAACTCCCCTCGCGGAAATTGTGGAGAATGTCCTCGAACTGCCGCTTGCCCACCACGGTGTCGCGGTCGAGGCGCGCGATCCTGGCTTCCGGGAATTCCGCATGGAGTTCATCCTCCACCCGCTCCGACCCCGTCCCCATGAACTGGATATGCTCGCTGTCGCATTTCGGACACACCGAGGGCACTTTTTGCGCGTAGCCGCAGTAGTGGCAAAGTAGCCGCCGGTCGCGTTTGTGCCAGGTCAGGGTCAAAGCGCAATTCACGCATTCGACACGCCCGCCGCAGGACCGGCACACCACGTGGCTGGAAAAGCCCCGCCGGTTCAGCAGGATCATCGCCTGCTCCTTGTTCGCCAGCTTCTCCCCCAATGCGTTGATCAATTGGCGCGAGAATGTGGCGTGCTTGCGCGTTTCAAGGAACTCCTGCCGCATGTCGACCAGATAAACCTTCGGCATGGGGCGCTCGGCGATCCGGTCCGGCATCTCCAAGAGGGTGTATTTGCCGGACTGGGCGTTGTGGCGGCTCTCCATGCTGGGCGTGGCTGAGCCCAGAACGACGCATGCCCCGGCCGCCTGCGCGCGGACAATCGCCACATCCCGGCCGTTGTAACGCGGGTTCTCCTCTTGCTTGTAGCTGCCGTCGTGCTCTTCGTCGACGATAATCAGGCCGGGATCGCTCACCGGCGCAAAGACCCCGGAGCGTGTCGCAACAACCACGGTCGCGCCCGACGAACGGATACGGCGCCACTGACCGGCGCGCTCGGTGTCGCTGAAGGCGCTGTGGAGGATCGCCACTTTGTTGCCGAACCGCGCGTGGAATTGCCCGGCCATCTGGGGGGTGAGCGCGATCTCCGGCACCAGCAGAAGCGCGCTCCTGCCGAGCGCCAGGGCATGGTCGATGGCGTTGAGGTACACCTCGGTCTTGCCCGATCCGGTGACGCCGTAGAGAAGGAAGGTCTTGAAAGTGCGGGCGTCCAGTCCGGCTTTGATGGCGTCGAAAGCCTCGCGCTGGACGGGGTTCAGGTCGTGGGGTTGGCGGATCGGCGCGGAACGGATCGCCAGTTCCTCCGGCTCCAGTTTGACCATTCCACGGCGGGCCAGGACGCGGGCGGCGGCCCCGCCGTTTTTGACGGCGTTTTCGACGTCTGCGAGGTTGTGGGTACCGGGATGGAGCGAGAGATAGGCCAGAAGTTCTCGCTCGGCCTTAGGGTGCTTGCCTTGAGGAGTCTCGCCGGCGGGCAGGAGGCTGACGCGAAGCTTGGTGGAAGGAGAACGCAGGGGGTCGCGGTCGCGCTCGACATCCTCCACGGAAATCCAGCCGCGTTTTTCGAGGGATTTGAGAACCTTCGCCGCCAGCGGCACCTTCTTGGTCAAGTGGGCAGCCGAAAGGGACCGGCTTTCGAGGAGTTTCAGGATTTGGTCGAGCTCGCCGTCCGAAGAGGGGTCGATGGAAAGTTGTTTCGCCGCATCCCGGCCGGAGGGCGTGAGGGAATACATCTTCCCGGCCTTGATGTCGGATGCAAGGGGCAGCATGGAGCGCAGGACCTCGCCCAGCGCGGTGCAGTAGTAGCCTGAGATCCAGCGGCCCAAGGCTAGCAGCGATTCGTCCAGCACCGGTTCAGGATCGATTGCGCGTGCGACCTCTTTCACGGAAACTCCCGCTTCGGGGTGTTCCTCATGGACCCGCAGGACAACCCCAGTCAGCCGTCGACCGCCAAAGGGCACCAGAACGCGCATGCCTGTCCGCACGCGCTGCTCCAAGTGCGTCGGCAGCGAGTAGGTGAAGGAGCGGTCCAAGGGAACTGGAAGGCTGACTTCGCAGTAGACTTTGCGAAAGAGGGACAAATTCCAGTTTAGGGTGGGGTACGGCCCGCGATATGATGGCATCGGAATGCCCATCCAGCCAGCCAAACTCCACCACGTCTCACGACAGACCAAGAATCTGGACGTGACGCAGAAATTTTATGAGGACGTGCTCGGATTCCGCGCCATCAGCCGTCCGCCGTTCAACTTCCGTGGAGCTTGGTTATATGGTTTCGGAATGCAGCTGCACCTCATTGAGGAACCCTTCGACGAGCCGCCGGTCGCGATCAACACCCGGGAGAACCACATCGCTTTCGCGATCAATTCGCTGGACGACGCCGAGGCCGTTGTGAAGGAGCACGGGCTCGCATACCGGCGGCAGGAAGTTCCCGAGCGCGGCACAGGCCAGATCTTCTTTCGCGATCCCGACGGTTGGCTCATCGAGGTTGGGGTTTACGCCGCCGTGATGGATGAATAAGTCCCGCGCTGTTTGCCCTAAAGTTCCCGGTCCGTTCCGCCGATAGACAAGCGGGCCGATGATTTCCATTCGAAAATTTTTGTATGCGCACAGGCCCGCCGAGGCCGCCGAAGAGCTGAGAGTGCTGGCGGACGCGGCGTCCTCCCAGCCTGTTGGCCCCGACATGTTCACCGTATACGTTGCCCTGCTCGGCCACATCATGGCTTGCATCCTGTCCAGTGACAGCGTGGCGGACCTTCGTGCCCGTCTTGCCCAAGCTAGAAACCGCCTCTCCCCCGAACTTCCAGGCAGCGAAATCCATCAGATAGACACGGCCATCAGAGGAATCCTCACGCGCTACTCGGCGCGTGTGCAGGAATCGGCCCAGCGTTCCGCCTTGGAAACACAGCACATCGTGGGAGTACTCAATCAAGCGCTCAGTGTGGTGGCTGGCGGCGGGGAGCGCTCGGTATCGCGTTTACAGAAGATCCAAGGCGCACTGCAGCGTGCTTCTGGAATGCAGGATATGGCCAGTTTGAGAGCGTCCCTCTCGGACGCGGTCCATATGGTGCAGGAGGAAGAGAAGAAAGAGCGTGAAACTGCCGCGCGGGACTTGCAGAATTTCGGAACCGAGGTCGCAAAGGCCCGGGAACTTGTTCACGGGAGTACTGTTTGCGGTCTGCCTGGGCGCCCGGAGGGTGTTGATGCAATCCGGGACGCGATGGAGGGCGGTCCGGACGGGTATGGGGATCCCGACGAGGGAGTTCTGGTTGTGGCCTTCGTCTTTTCCCAGCTACAAGGCATTGTGCAGCGCTATGGGCCAGATGTCGTGGAAAGCCTCTTCTTCCAACTGATCCGGGAGCGAATCCAGCCCATTGCGCCTTCGACGATCGCATTCCGATGGACTCCGTTCAGCTTGGTGAGTCTGGCTCGTGCGGGCACTTCGGTGGAGCAGGTTAAGACGGCCATCGCAGCCGCAAATCGAGCACCCCTTGTCCACAAGGTCTCGCTTGGAAACCGGACCGCTGTGTTAAAGGTCGGGTTGGCCCACCTGCTCTTGGAGGGTTCCCAGCGGACTCCAGCCTCAGTGATTGAGGAGCTCGACGGCTTTACCGCCGCCGGGTCGTACAAGGAATAGGCTCATGCCCGAGGCACAGATACCGCCACGTGATCGCGACGCCGCAATCGCCGACGTAGTCGAAATGATTGTCCGGCAGTGCGCTCCAGCAGAGATTCTGGCGACGCTTTGCCAGTGGCTGGAACCGGGAGAAGATTCGCAAGCGGCGTTCTACTTGCTGGAGGCGGATTCCTTCGGGGTTCCCCTGTGGACTCTGGCAGCCTCGTCCGACTCGTCAGGACCGTTGGCGCACTTGGATCCCGCAGATTTATCCAGACAGCTGCTTGATTCCGGCGACCATGACTCGGACTGCCTGCTGCAACAGGCGGATGACCGACTCTGGGTTCGTCACCTGTATTCGGGAATCGGGGAAATGGTAGGACTGTTTGCGCTCAGCGGATCCGCAAAGCCCGATCCACCGCAATCCCAGCGTATTGAAACAGTCTGCCATTTGGGATCGCTGGCCGTGGAACACCGCAACTTACTGGACGAACTAGCTTGGCAAGCAGATCACGATGATGTGACGGGATTGCTGACACGCGGCTGCTTTGAGCGCTTGCTGGCCGGGCGACTCAATACCCGACGGGACTCGCAAGCTCTCCTCGTGGTCAATTTGGACCGCTTCCGGGTGGTCAATGAAGTGTTGGGGCACTCCCTTGGCAGCAGGGTTCTGCGCCACGTGGGAAGCCGGTTCCGCGACTGTTTGCCCGTAGGCTGCGTCTTGGCTCGTGTCGGCGGTGACGAATTTGCAGTGCTGCCCGATGCCACACACACACCAGAAGCGGCCGCAGTGGTTGCCGACCGGCTACTGCGATCGTTGGCGGAACCCATTTCGGTGGATGAGCACCAGCTGTTCATCAGTGCCAGTATCGGAATTTCCTGCTCCACCCGGGAAAGCACACGGGAGAGCCTCCAAAGGGAGGCTTATGTGGCTGTCTACCATGCCAAACACTCGGGAAAGGCGCGATGGATGTGTTTCCATGGCTCGATGGCCGCTACGCCCCCGGAACGGCTGGAGATGGAAAAACGGCTACGTTCGGCCTTGTTGCGCGGCGAAATGCTGGCCTACTACCAGCCCCAAATCGAACTTTCCGGCGCACGCCTACAGGGGGCCGAGGTGCTGCTTCGGTGGAAACCCGAGGGATTGGGAATCATTTCCCCCGCATCATTCATTCCACTGCTGGAGGAAACCGGCCTGATCGTGGAATTCGGGCGCTGGGTTCTACGTGAAGCTTGCCGACAGGGCCAGAAATGGGGTAGTCGGGGCGCCTGGCTGCGTTTGGCCGTCAATGTTTCGGCGATTCAGTTTATGAACCCAGGCTTCGCGGAGGAGGTTGAAACAACCTTGGCCGAGACGGGCTTCCCAGCCCGCCTTCTCGAACTGGAACTAACGGAGAGTCTTTTTGTCGGAGACTACGCCCGTGTTTCCACAGTTTTTCGACGTCTGCAACGGATCGGTGTAACGTTGGCGTTGGACGATTTCGGCGTGGGCCAGTCGTCACTTTCGCATTTGCAACGACTGCCGTTCCAACGGCTCAAAATCGACCAGTCCTTCGTCCGCGCCATGGCCGATTCGGGCAGCTGCCCGCCGATCATCGAAAACATCATTCGTCTAGCGTCGGGCTTGGGAATGAGCACCATTGCCGAGGGCGTCGACAGCCCTACCCAAGTGGAGGCGCTGAAGCGAATGGGGTGCGATGAAGCACAGGGGTACTTCTACTCGATGCCGATGCCAGCGGAGGAATTTGAACGAACGTGGGCTATACCGGTGGCAAAGATCGCATGACCTCCGCGACCTCGGACTCCACGCGTTCGGGGGTCCAAGCGAGGAGCCGTCCCATTTCCCTCGCGATAGGAAGGAGCCACACAGGATCCAAGCGCCGTTCGTGCCCCCAGTAAGTACTCACGTACAGTACATCTGCCAGCTTCAGGGCATACTCCCGTTCCACCGCCACTCGGACCGTTCCAGACCAGCCATTCAGGCGATCGGGAATCTCCAAGGGCGTTGTTCCGGTGACGCAGGGAAACTCCCGCCCCGGAGCGACGTCGCACAGCAGCAAATCGACCAATTCCTCGCTCATGGACCGGTACGTAGTGTACTTGCCCCCGGAAACATGTAGAACTCCGTCCCCGGAGGCCCAGATTTTGTGTTCCCGACTGGTCGCAGTGGCCGAACGCCCCCCTTCCAGCAGGAGCGGGCGGAGGGAGCTGTATGAACTGACCGGATCGCCGGTAAATTTCGGAAAAAGCCGGTTCACGATGGACTTCAGATACCGAATCTCGGCATCCGAAATTTGTACTTGGTCCGGACCACACGAGTGGTCTTCGTCGGTGGTGCCAACCAAGGTCAAGTCTTTGTTCTCACCCCATGGAATGAAAAATACAATTCGACCGTTCTCGTCGAAGTATGAAATCGCCTCGTCACCCTGCTGGATTCTCGGGTAGATCAAATGCGAGCCACGAACCAAGCGTAGCGGGGCAGCTTCGGACCAGGCACCGGTCGCATTGACGATGCGCGTGGCTCGGATCTCAAAGACCTCGCCTGTCAGGGTATCGCGACCCTCGATCCGCTCGCCACCGGCATGATTGGGAGAAATAGTAGCAGCAACGTAGTTCGCAATGCCTGCACCATGGGCCACGGCATCTACGAGGTTCTCGATGACCAAGCGTGCAGAATGCACTTGGCCGTCCAGAAACATCAAACCCGCCCTCAGGCCGGCAGACTCCAGCATTGGCTCCAATGCCGAAACCTCGGCAGTAGACAGGGCTTGGTGGCTACCAATGCCACTCCCCCCAGCCAAAGCATCGTAAAGGGTCAACCCGGCACCATAAAACCACCGGTCGATCGGACCATAGCAGGGGAGCAGGAACTTCAACGGCGAGACCAGCGCGGGCGCGATCCGCAACAGTGTCGCGCGCTCGTGCAATGCCTCTCGAACGAGATTGAAATCGAAATACTTGAGGTACCTCAAGCCTCCGTGGATCAGTTGCGAGTTCCGACCGCTGGTGCCGGAGGAAAAGTGATTCCTTTCGACGAGCGCGACCTTGAGGCCGGCACCGCGCGTCGCCAAGTCGCGGGCGATTCCCGCTCCATTGATACCTCCTCCAACAATGAGGACATCCCACTGTTCGCACTTCAGTTTCTGGATTGCCCTACTGCGTTGTTCGGTCATCAGCTATGCCTCGAGTCCGTAGAACTGAATCGCCGTGCCGCCAAGAAGCTTCTCCCGTTCAGCCTGGGGGAGTGCACCGCAGGCTTGGGTAAAGCCTGCCAGAACCTGCTTCCAGGAACCAGCCATGCGGCAGACAGGCCAGTCACTTCCAAACATCAGCCTATCGGGCCCGAAGCAGCGCAGTGCATGCTGGACGTAGGGTCGAAGATCGTCGGCAGACCACGCTGCATGGTTGGCCTCCGTGATCATGCCGGACAGTTTGCAATGCATACCGGGAACTTTCGATATGGCCTCGAAATCCGCCGCCCATGGCTCGAACACTTTCGATGCGATCAAGGGCTTGGCGATGTGGTCGAGAACCATCTTCAACCCCGGAACCCGGTCCGCCAACTCAACGATTAGGGGCAGATGTGGAGGCCGCAGTAACAGATCGTAGGGGATACCACGACGGGCCAGTTCCCGAAGGCCCTGGATCACGTCGGGACGCAAGAGCCATCTCAGATCCGGCTCGTCATGCACAATGTGCCGGATACCCTTGAATTTGGGATGCTTCTGGCAGCGGTCAAGGATGCTCCCGAGACCCGGCGATGTGAGGTCCGCCCAAGCAACTACGCCACGGATCATAGGGGATTCCGAGGCTAACCCAAGCAGCCACCATGTTTCCTCGATGACCACATTTGCTTGAACCACAACGGTCCCGTCAAAACGGTGTTCCTCCAGGATTGGCGCGAGATCCTCTGGCAGGTAGTTGCGCCGAAGCACCGACTCGCCGGAGGGCATCCAGGGGTATTCAAATTGGCCAATATCCCAAAAGTGCTGATGGGCGTCGATTCTCACGTAGATCTCCCTCGACACCATGGTACGAGTTCGGCCTTGCCTACGGGCTATACTCTATTCGCTTGCCCAATTTACGCTCCATCCTCGACTATGCCCCCGTTGTCCTGCGATTCGGCACCAGCGGTCGGCGCGGTAAAGTTGTTGACCTGACCCAGCTTGAAATCTATGTCAACGCCCTGGGAGAACTGCGGTATCTCCAGTCCCTGCCACCTGCCGCCGGTGGAATTTCGATAGGGGACGAGTTCTATTTTGCCCACGACCTGCGCCCAAGCTCCGTCGCCCTTGTGCCGGAAGAGGGTGGCAGAGGCGAAATCTGCCAAGCCGTGGTGCAGGCGATCTTGGATGCCGGCATGATTCCAGTCAACCTTGGTCCAATTCCGACCCCCGCGTTGGCCTCGTATGCGTTCGCGCGGCACCGAGGCAGCATTATGGTCACGGGAAGCCACATACCATTCGACCTGAACGGGTACAAGCTGAATACTTCGCTAGGGGAGATCCTGAAGGAGCAGGAGTCCCCGATCACGGAATCCGTGACGGCAGTACGGGAAGAGCTTCTCTCGGAATCCAGCACCACAACAGTCTTCAACGCGCAAGGCATGTTCCGCGACGGCCATCGGAACCTTCCACCGGTTGACCACTCAGCAAGGACGGCATACGTTGCCCGCTATTCTGATTTTTTCACCGGTTCACCGCTTGCCGGAAAGCGGATAGTCGCATACCAGCACTCGGCGGTTGGCAGGGACATCCTGGTAGAAATCTTGCGGAACCTCGGAGCTGAAGTTGTGGCACTCGGCCGGAGCGATATATTCGTCGCCATCGACACGGAGGCGATTGGTGCGGCGGAACTCGCCACAATCCAGCAGTTGGCCGATACAGCCTCGGCTTCCGGGGATGTTTGGGCGGTTGTTTCGACCGATGGCGACAGCGACCGACCACTACTTCTCGGGGTCGAGGACGGTACCGTTCAATTCTTTGGAGGCGACTTGGTTGGCATGGTCACCGCCGAATACCTCGGTGCCGATGCAGTTGTCGTCCCCATCACGTGCAACGATGGCATTGACCGGGGAGCATTAGCTAGCCGCCTCGAGCCGAAAACGAAAGTTGGATCGCCCTTCGTCATTGTCGGGATGGAAAAGGCGTTGGAGAAGGGACGCACCACCGTTTGCGGATGGGAGGCGAACGGAGGTTTTCTGCTTGGATCCAAAGTTCGCCGGAAGGAGGCCATGCTGGAACCGCTCGCCACGCGCGACGCCCTCCTGCCAATCCTGTCCGTGCTTTGTGCGGCTGCCGAAGCGGGTAGCAGCATCGCCAAGGTCTTTGCTGGTCTTCCGAAGCGATACAGCAGGGCCGCGCTGAAGCGACCGTTCCCTCGGGCCACAGGCCTTGCGCTGATCGATTTTCTAAAAACGCTGACGCCCGAGGCCATCCACGGACTTTTCGGCACTGGATTCGCGCCAGTTCTGGGAACCGATCTCACCGACGGCGTCCGAATACTCTTCGCCAATGGCGACGTTGTGCATTTCCGACCGTCAGGCAACGCAGATGAATTCCGTATTTATGCAGTGGCTGACACCGCTAGACGGGCGGAGGCCATGGTTGCGGACGGTTTGTCCGAACCCGACGGGGTCATTCGGCGGATCGAGCGTGCCGCCCAGCAAGCCTAGCGTGATCGCGAAGGGAGCGGGATGGATCCAACAAACGCCAATAGCGCTCCAGCGGCAAGATAGCAGGCGTTTTGCAATTCGGTCACACCTTCGAAGCTGTAGCTCGAAAGAAACAGTCCCCGCACCAGCAATACCAGTGCCGCCAGAGCGAAAAGCGATACCAAGACCGGTATTTTGCGGGCCATCGCTACAAACAGTAACCCGAGCAACCCGGTACCGGCCAGCCATGCCCCCAAAGTCTCCGGTGTCCATGGCAGCCAGCCGATCCTGATGGTTTGGTGCGGGCTGGCGACAATCACCGCCGACATCGCCAAAGCCATGAGCGAGAGGATCGCCTCAAAAATGTAGCTGTAAACCCGTAACACGCTTCCGATGAATCGCAATCAGCCCGTCTCCCCATCCTCGTGCCGACGCTCTTGCGCAGAGCAAGCACAAACGATCAATATATCAATTGTGGGGAAGTTCCCCGGCTGGCCGCTTTTGCACAGTCTCGTTGTACGCGTTTACAACCTGCGCGGGCAGCGATGGCCCCACCCAATTTTTCACAGAGTCCGGCAACTTCAATGAGGTTGCAATCGCCTTGTCGTCCTTCATGGTCGTGATGTCGCCGAGCTTCTTGCCCTCGGACACCGCTTGGCGGACAGCACCCATCAGCTCCCGCATGAACGCCGATTGGCCAGCCAGGAGTTCGGGCCCACCGGCCGGGCCGTGGCCGGGCAGCACATGCAGTGGCTTCAAATTTGCAGCCGCATCCATTACTAGGGGCCAGTTCCCTAAATTCGCATCCGCCGTATTGTTGTGCGGTCCGTTGGTGACGGCATCGCCTGTCGCCAGGACCCGTTCCTTTGGCAACCAAGCGAAACCGTCTCCTCGCGTATGTGCCCAACCGAAAAAGTGGAATTGCACTTCACGCAACGAGTCCCGTAGGATGAAAGGGGATTTGTCGAAAGTTTGCTTGGGCAGCTCGGGTGCGTCGAGCTTGAGATCGGCGACATCCGAGCGCGAGTTCGCAGTGTTCTTCCAGCGGTAAGGCTCGTACCGTTGGATTTCCTCCGTCACCGCCTTGTACGCCAGGGTGGTGGCCCCCGCCGCGGACCAGACGGCCGCACCGTAGTCGTGGTCGCCGTGGTGGTGCGTTATGAAAACGTATTTCACCGGTTTCGGCGACAGTTTCCGAGCCGCTTCCATCGTCAGCCGGGCTCCGCTCGGGAAATTGGCGTCGACCACGATCAGATAGTCCTTCATCTCAATGATCGTGTTGTTGCAGTGGCCCAGATTCTTCAAGTCACCTTCACGGAACCAAACGCCATCCACGATTTTGGAAACAGTGTTGACTTCGGCCCCCCCGCTGGACAGGAAGGCAATTTCGAGCAAACTGGCGAACAGGACCGCGAGTGGCAAGCGCAAGCCGGGAGCACTCATGGGACTAACGCCTGGTAGACCAGCGAATAGAACTTCGGCTGGATATCCGTGGCATTCGGCATCAGCTGGATCATCAGGACCAGCACGGACCGACTCTGTGGATCCACCTGGTAGGTACTGCCGTAGGCACCTCCCCAGCCGAATGCCCCGACGCCAGCCATTCCGCTTGCGCCATAGCGATCCACTGTCTCGAATCCGTAGCCGAAGCCCAGGCCCGTATTCGAATGCAGCGTGCCCGATTGATTTGTCGTCATCAGCGCAACCGTCCGGGGAGCCAGAATCCGTATGCCGCCCAGAGCTCCGCCATTCCGGATCATTTCCAAAAAGCGCGCGTAGTCGCGTGCCGTTGAGGTCAAGCCAGCACCGCCCGAAAAACTCTTCCGCGGCCCCTCAACGTAGGAGCCCTGCCCCTTCGACCCTTCCGCCGCCCGGACATACTTCCCGTTCGAACTGGCGTAGACGGCTGCCAACCGGTCTTTCTCCGCGGGAGGCACGTAAAACCGGGTGTCCTTCAATCCGAGTGGCCCGGTGATCCGTGTCCGAATGAATTCGTCCAAGGGCATCCCGGACGCCTTTTCCACAACACACCCCAAGATGTCGGTATTGTAGCCGTAAACGTAGGCCTCGCCTGGCTGGGATACAAACGGCAGCGTTCCAAGTTTCGACATTGTTTCGCAGATCGGCTCGTCCTTGTCCGCCGTGTACCAGCCATTGCCCGCGCTCGGGCCAAGACCCTTCGGGGCATAAAGGGATGCCACCTGACTGTCAGTACCATATGAGATCCCGGCGGTGTGGGTCAACAGGTCTGAGATCGTAATCTGACGTTTCGCGGGCACGGTCGACACAGACCCGTCGGCCCCCTTCACGGCCACCATTGTCTTGGCGAACGTCGGGATGAAGTGGGATACGGGCTCGGTCAGGCCAATCTTGCCCTCCTCCACCAGCGCTAGGATCGCGGTACTGGTGAATGCCTTGCTCTGCGAGGCGATGCGGAAGATGGTATCGGGCGTCATCTTCCGGCCAGCTTCCTTGTCGGCCCAGCCCACGGCCTTTTCATAGACCGGTTTCCCGTCGCGCAGTACCAAGGCGACCGCACCAGCGATCTTCTCGTCCTCGACATATCGCTGAAGCGCTTGGTCGAGCCTCGCTACCCGTACCGGGTCCAGCCCGCCTATCTTGGCTGGTGCGGTTTGGCTGTGGAGGGGGAGTACACACAGCAACGCTGTGAATGGCAATACGAACGTTCTCGTCATGGTTGTGGCTCCCCAGATGCTATCAAAAGTCCACCTACAGGTGTTCTATCGGCGGCAATGGAGAGAATCTTTAGCCCGGAGCCGCACTATTCCGGGCCCCCGTCGAGGATATTCCGAACCGTGGCCGCCAGATCATTCGGCGCGAACGGCTTCTCGATCACTTGAAACTTCGCGTTCGCAATGGCCTGATTGGTTTCCGCAGCATGGCCCGTCATGAACAGAACCAGAAGCGCAGGGTCGAGCCGCTTCGCGGCTACAGCCCCTAGCACCCCGGGAGAGCCTTTCTCTCCCGGTTTTTTTGCCATCCCATGGTCGTTTCCCAGTTCACGCCTATCCGGGAAACGGAATGGTTGATTTACTGCTCTGACTTGGCCGAAGATGCGGCAGGCTTGCTGCGTTTCCTCGGGGCGGCCTTGGCAGCTGAACCGGCAGCCTTCCGCGCCCGCTTCGGAGCCGGCGCAACATTGCCGTCCACTTCCGGACCGGAGGCGGCTACCTTGCGGGTACCCTTCTTCACTCGCGGCGAGTCCGCGGTGGGCTGTCCGGGAACGATCGGCTGGGGCTCTTCGATTTCCTCGTCCTCCACGATGTCGGGCAACACGATCGGCTCCGGCTCTGGAATGGCAGGGGGATGGAACTCGGCACCGAGGAACACGACCAAGCCGCTGGCCTCTTCCGGCACCACGCGGACCACGGTCTTGTCCTGCGCATAGTTGAGCAGTTCGCTGAACTCCTGGAAGCCGAATTGGGTCCAATCGAAGGTCGGAGCCTCCTCCTTCACCCAGCCGAGCAGGTCGTCGGCCAATACGCCGTCTTCCATTTCCAAGCGATGGTTCTCCAGCACGTCGCGGAGGAACGGAAGCGCCTCTTCGGGCTTCACCGTCTTTTCCGGCACGCCATTGCGCTTGCGCTGGATCATGTACTTGCCTTCGCCACCGGTGACGATGATCAAGTCGGTCCGCTTCAACTTGTCGATGAAGTCGGTGAAAGATCCGGCACCGTAGGCGCGCTCGCTGAAGCTCGAATCGAGCTGCAGCATGGTCGACTTGAGCAAGCCCAGCTGGGGACGCACCTCGCGGCGCTCCAATACTTGGAGGGCGCGCTCTACGAGCGGCATCGCTTGGTGCAGGTCGAGTGACGGACGCTTGTTTTGTTGTCCGCCGCCTTGCTGCTGGCCACCGTTCTGCTGGCGGTCGTTTTGTTGCCGTTCGGGCCGGTCCTGGCGTTCCGGACGCTCTTGTCGCTCGGGCCGCTCCCGTTCCGGACGGTCGATCACCACCTGCTCCTGCGGCTTGTTGTACTGCTGCCGCGGACGGGAAGGCCGCGAATCATCCAGCATGGACTCGTAGCTGATGAATTCGTGGCAGTTCTTCTGCAGGATCGTGCTGGTGAAGGCCTTGCCGCCGACCACGAACACGGTTTTGTCGTACTGCTTGAGCTTGTTCACCAGCGCGATGAAGTCGCTGTCGCCGCTGACGATGCAAAAAGCGTTGATGTGGTGGTGCGTGAACGCCAGTTCCAGCGCATCCAAGGCGAGGTTGATATCCGCGCCGTTTTTGTCGCCACGGGGCGACGGGTCCCGTTGCACCATTTGGACCGCGTACTCCGAGAGCTGGCGAGTGGAATTTTCCAGCTTGCCCCAATTGGCGTATGCGATCTTGGTGATGATCTCACCCCGCTCCTTCAAGGCTTCCAGAACCACGGAAACGTCGAATTCGCGCTGCAGCGTGGATTTCACGCCGATCTCTATGTTGTCGAAGTCAATGAAGACTGCGATCTTCAGGTGCTTTTCCATGTCCACCTTCGCGGAATTAAATGGCGTCATGTTGACCGCCGGGGACCTGTCCCATAAATGCCTGTCGAATGCACTTGGCTTTGATGAACGCCACAATGCCATCGAGCGAGGCCCCCGGCTGGAAAACCTGTGCTACGCCTTGTTGAACCAATTCCCGGGCGTCTTCGTCCGGGATAATGCCACCTACGATTACGATCACGTCTGACATACCCTTCCCGCGCAGCAGTTCCATCACTTTGGGAACGATGACATTGTGCGCGCCGGAGAGGATCGACAAGCCAATCACCCGCACATCTTCCTGCAGGGCGGCGTTGACAATCATTTCCGGTGTCTGTCGCAAACCAGTATAGATGACTTCCATGCCTGCGTCGCGAAGGGCCCTTGCAATAACCTTCGCGCCGCGGTCGTGGCCGTCCAGGCCTGGCTTGGCGACGAGCACTCGAATGGGTGTGTTCATGCTTACAGAGCGCTTTTCCCCGCGTTCCGGACGCCTAGACGACAGGCGTTTCCACCCATCGTCCGAACACGTCCGCAAGCGCGGAGCATATCTCTCCCAAGGTAGCGTACTGCCTGGCGGCGTCCATGAAAACCGGCATCAAATTGGTTTCGGACTCCGCCGCGCGCCGCAGCCGGTCGAGTTCGCGGCGCACGCTTTCGTTGCTGCGGGAGGACCTCAGTTGGCGCAATTTGGCACATTGGATTTCCTCGGCAGCACGGTCGATCCGCAAGGTCTCCAAGGGATTGCCCCCATCGGATGGCTGCGTAAAACGGTTCACGCCCACCACCACACCTTCCCCGGACTCCACCTTCCTCTGCTGCGCGTAGCTGGCGGCAGCGATTTCGGCCTGCGGGAATCCCTGCTCGATGGCCGGAATCATCCCTCCCATCGTGTCGATCCGGCCCATCAGCTGCCGTGCGCGGTCTTCAAGTTCCGCCGTCAGCTTCTCGACGAAATAACTGCCGCCGAAGGGGTCGGGGTAGGCGGCGATGCCGGTTTCGTGCGCCAGCACCTGCTGCGTGCGCAGTGCGAGAGTTGCCGCGTGCTCGCTGGGCAAAGCATATGCTTCATCCAGTGAGTTTGTGTGTATCGATTGCGCACCACCCGCCACGGCCGCCAGCGCCTGGAGGGCCGTACGGACCACATTGTTGTGCGGTTCTTGCCACGTGAGGGTGGAACCGGCAGTCTGCGCATGGAAGCGGAGCTTCAGGCTGCGTTCGTCCTTCGCCCCGAAACGGTCTCGCATCAGGTGGGCCCAGAGGGTGCGGGCTGCGCGGAATTTGGAGATCTCCTCGAAGAAATCGTTGTGGGCGTTGAAGAAAAAGCTGAGCCTCGGCGCGAAATCGTCAATGCGGAGTCCACGGGCAAGGGCCCATTCGACGTATTCGACACCGTCCCGAAGGGTGAATGCTAGTTCCTGGACAGCGGTCGAGCCGGCCTCGCGGATGTGGTAGCCGCTGATCGAGATCGGGTTGAACCGAGGCGTATGCGCCGTGCCGAACTCGATGGTGTCGGTAACGATCCGCATCGACGGACGAGGCGGAAAGATGTATTCCTTTTGGGCGATGTATTCCTTCAGAACGTCGTTTTGTAGCGTACCCGACAATCGCGACAAGTCCGCACCTTGCTTCTCCGCAGCCACAAGGTACATGGCCCAGATGGGCGCGGCGGGGGAGTTGATCGTCATCGAGACAGAAGCCGTGTCCAATGCGATGCCGTCGAACAAAGTCTCCATGTCCTCCAAAGACGACACCGGAACTCCGCATTTTCCCGTCTCGCCGAATGCGGCCGGGTCGTCGGAGTCATAACCCATCAGGGTGGGCAGATCGAAGGCGACGGAAAGCCCAGTTTGGCCCTGCTCAAGCAAATAGCGGTAGCGGCGGTTGGTCGCCTCGGGTGTTGCGAAACCTGCGAACTGACGCATGGTCCAGAGACGTCCGCGGTACATGGTTTCGTGGATACCGGCAGCGTACGGAAATTCGCCGGGTTCTGGAATCGCGAAGCCGGCTGGCAAGTGTTCCGCTGAGTAGAAGGATTCCACCGGAATTCCCGACGCTGTTTCGAATGTCCGGGCCATCACCCGATTGTAAGCGTTTCACTCCGCCGTCACATTCAGCACGTATACTGCGGTTGATGTTCCGCAGTATCCTGCTTTCGCTGCTTGCCCTCGCCACGGTCGCCCACGCCGGTGTCCTGAACGAGAACGACACCGTGATTCCTGTGGTTTATGACGGAGCTGGCTGGTCCACCGAAATTGTCCTGGCCAATCTGGGCAAGACCGACGCCTCAATCCATCTAGCGTTCGTCACCCCCAAGGGCTTCGCCGAGACTTGGAAGGCCGGACTCATTGCAACGCCAATGCTGGCCGGAACCATGCTGGCCGACGACAGCGTGGATGCAACCATCGCACCCGGCGGCAGCATCACCATCAACACGGCCGGCACGGCGGAAAAACTCATCCGAGGGTACGCCCGGTTGATCCTCTACAGCGGTGGAGCGGTCGGTGCGACCGCCAACATCTGGAAGAAGGCGGACGGGAAGGTTGTCCAGTCCTTCGTGATCCCCTTGTCTCCCGAGTCAGAGCGCCGGTCGATGCTGCCATTGCGGCTGGACGCCGAAGCGGGTTTCGGCGCTGAACTCGCTTTCGTCTCTGAAACCAGCTATACCCGGCTCGATCTCACATTCCGGGATCCCAAGGGGACAATCGTGCTCCAGGACAACCTGACATTCGACGCCGTCACCCAGATGTTCGTGCCCGTCGCCGACACCTGGCCGCAGTTGAAGAGTTTCCGGGGCACCGTGGAATGGCAGGTTTCGTGGCCCACGGCCGACATTTACGCAAATCTCTACCTTGCCAGCGGCGCGATCTTGTCCCGGAAGGACGGGCTCGATGCGGTTGTCGGGGCCATGACGCTACCGGGCGACCAATCCCGGGCCCGCCAGCGGTAGTTCCCCCGAAGGCTGATAGACTGGGGTTGCGCCGATGAGCGACCTTGTCCAAATCGGCACCCTCAAAGGTGCACCCTCCTTACAAGATGAACTTCGCCGCCGGATCTCGGGTGAGGTTCGGTTCGACAAGATTTCCCGCACCCTGTATTCCACCGACGCCAGTGTTTACCAGATTGAGCCGGTTGGAGTGGTCATCCCACGGACGCGACAGGACATCATTGAAGCCGTTGCCGTCTGTCGACGGTTCCGGTGCCCGGTCACGATGCGGGGCGGAGGCACCTCGCAAGCGGGCCAGGCGATCGGCGAGGGCCTGCAGATCGACATCTCGAAGCACTACAACCGGGTGCTGGAGATTAGCGCGACGGAGAAGTGGGTCCGCGTGGAGCCCGGAATTGTCCTTGACGAACTAAACGCGCAACTCGCGCCGCTAGGCCTCCGCTTCGCGCCCGACATCTCCACCGCCAGCCGGGCCACCATCGGCGGCATGATGGCGAATAATTCCAGCGGCGCGCGCAGTGTCCTGTATGGCAAGACCATTGACCACGTTCTGGAGCAGACGGTCCTGTTGTCGGATGGTTCCCTTGCGGAATTCGGTGACGTTCCCCGCGACCGGATTCCAGCGGGCGACACCTTGGAATCCAAGTGTTATTCGGCGGTGGTGAGCCTTGCGGCGAAACATGCCGACGAAATCGACCGCCGATTCCCCAAGATCAAGCGGCGCGTTGGCGGCTATAACCTCGACGAATTCGTCGACACGACCAAGCCCGTCAACCTCGCGAAAATGATGGTGGGTTCCGAGGGGACGCTCGGAGTCATCCTGGAAGCCAAGCTCCGCCTCGTGCCCCTGCCGAAGTTCAAGGCCGTGATGGTGGTGCTGTTCAACGACTTGCTTGCATCCCTTGCGGCGACACCGGCGATCCTGGCCCACAACCCCTCCGCCGTTGAGGTCATGGACAAGGCGATCCTCGACAACACCCGTCAAAACGCCAACTTGGCGAAAATTCGAGCTTCGTTCATTGTCGGCGATCCGGCGTCGTCCTTGTGCGTCGAATTCTACGCCGACCGCAAGGAGGATCTGCCACCCAGGCTCGCCGCGCTGGAAGCGGACCTCCGCGCCAAAGGCCACGGCTACCACTACCATTCCGAGACCGAGCCCGCCGCCCAGGCACGCATCTGGAGCCTGCGGGAAGCGGCACTTGGTCTTTCCATGGCGTCGCGGGAAGATGCCAAGTCCATTTCGTTCGTGGAAGATACCGCCGTCGCGCCGGAGAAGCTGGCTGCGTTCATCGGACGATTCCTCGAAATCATCCACTCCCACGGCACCACTGCGGGAATCTACGCACACGCCTCGGTGGGGTGTCTCCACGTCCGGCCAGTCATCAATTTGAAGACTGCCGACGGCATTCGAAAATTCGAAGCCATTGCCTCGGCGGTCGCGGACTTGGTCCTCGAATTCGGCGGAGCACTTTCCGGCGAACACGGTGACGGACTCGTCCGCAGCCCGTTCATGGAGCGCATATTCGGCACCGAACTCTACGAAGCGTTCCGCGAAATCAAGCGCACGTTCGACCCCGACAACCTGTTCAATCCCGGCAAAATTACCGATGCGCCCCCGCTGGCCTCAAACCTTCGGTACGGCGCGGGCTACGAAACCGCCAAGCCGCACACGTTCTTCGATTATTCCGAGTACGGCGGCATGGGCGGGGCGGTGGAGATGTGCAGCGGCGTGGGTGCCTGCCGTAAGAAGCTTTCCGGGAACATGTGCCCGTCCTACATGGCCACGCACGAGGAATCCGATTCCACGCGGGGCCGGGCCAACGTCCTCCGGCTCGCCCTGAACGGAAAACTCGACGAATCAGGCATGGGAGACGAGGGAGTAAAGAAGGCACTGGACCTCTGCTTGGAATGCCGCGCCTGCAAGGCCGAATGCCCCGTCGGAGTGGACATGGCCAAGTTCAAGAGCGAGTTTCTGGCCGATTATTACGCCCGCCACGGGGTTCCGGCAAAGGCTCTCGCCCTTGGAAATGTAGCGAAGGTCGCTGTTCTGGGAAGCCGTTTCGCGCCGGTCGCCAACCGTATGGCGAAGAGTCCGGCAGCGCGCTGGGTCAATGAAAAACTGCTCGGCATCGACCCCCGACGCACGTTACCCGAGTGGAGGGAGGACACGTTTGCCAGCTGGGTTGCGAAGCATCAGCCAATGCATTCGGGCAAGCGTTTTGTTTTCTTCAACGACACGTTCACCAAC
>CAITMP010000081.1 GCA_903893525.1 uncultured Acidobacteriia bacterium
CCGGTTCGTCCCGGACCCGGTGCCTTGCGCCGCGCGGCCCGTCCGCTTTTTGAGGAACAGCGGACGACCTGGCCGCGAACCGGTTCCGCCCGCTCCCGGTGCCCTGCGCCGCGCGGCCCGTCCGCGTTTTAGCCGTGCACGGCGCGGCTCGGGCGCTGCGCGCTATCCGTTCGGATATGGAACTGTCAGACGTGGAACTGACCTTCGAGGTCCATGATGCCATTGAGGGCGGCTACTGCGCCCACGCCGTGGGCCATTCGATCTTCACCGAAGGGGAGACATGGGAGGAGCTTCGAGGGCTCCGGAATTGCGGGACGGAGGCCGTGGTGGCAAGTCAGGATTGGCGGCGGGTGGGGCTGTCGCTGCAGGCGTTGCGGTTATGGCCTGCTAAAAGCAGGCTGCAGCCAAGAATGGCTGCCCCACACGGGAGCGGAGCCAAAACCAAACTGCCTTGGTCGCCCGGTTGCGACGGGCTGAATCGTTGCAGCTAAGAACAATAATTTTTGCAGCTGGCGGTTTGGTAATACAACGGACTGTTTTAGGCGGCTTTTTGGGCGGCGAGCCGTTCCTGGACGTTGCGGTTCAGGTTGTCGCACATGGACTCGGTCATCATGTCGGCATAGACCGGTAGCGGCAACCCGTTGACGACCTGCTTGCGGATTGCAGGGTCGTCAATCCCCCGGAACGCCTCGAGCAATTGGCGGGCCGGAAGTGCCGAGAGTCGCTCGATAAACTCCGGAAGAGATTCGCCGGGCTGCATATTCCTTGTCCAATGCTTCTCTCAACCTCGGAAGCAACTCACCTGTAGAATAGCGGATTCGAGATGCTTTCTCAATGGGCATCGGCATCGGTGTCCTGCCAAACCCCGTGTTGTCGATGGCCGTGAAGGCAACGACGGAATCGGACGCGTACCTTCTTACAAGGTAGCCGAAATTTTCCGACGCGTCGCGATACATTCTGGCGTGGGCGTTCAAATCCACAACTCGCCCTTCACGCATGGCACGGGGGAGCACGCCCCCGCCCATTGCCTCCACAGGATCGCGGTGGACGAAGACGATGTGTATTTGGTAGCCAAGGACCTTGGCCAACTCGACCTTGCGGACACTCGAACGTTTGCTGCCGAGATTGC
The DNA here is from genome assembly GCA_903893525.1 of uncultured Acidobacteriia bacterium. GTDB lineage: Bacteria > Acidobacteriota > Terriglobia > Bryobacterales > Bryobacteraceae > BOG-234. Next base: position 1,130 of record CAITMP010000081.1, read on the forward strand.
TGTCGTAGACGAATTGGCTTCGGTGGAGATCGGAGTTGGCATGGATCGCGGTGGTCTTCCCGGCACCTGTGCCACCGGCCGTCATGGTCATGAGTAGCCGTTTGTCGGGGTCCGGGCGGTGCAACGCCTGGTCGAACAGGTAATCCGAAAGCAGACCCGCTGGCTTCTGCGTGGCGGCGCTGAAGAGGGTACGGTTCTCCTTGGAGGATGCGTATTCGGGTTAGACGATCTCGCGGGCGTTGTCGGTGCTGATTTCGTTGCCGAAGCGAGCTCGGTAGCGGGCGGCGAGCAGTTCCGGGTGGTCCCGGACGGCGTCCATCGCGTGCTGCTCGACTTTGGGTGGATTCGGGATCCTTTGCTTGGATTTTAGCCCTTGCGGACGGTTGTGGGCTGTCGCTGGTGGCGATGCGGGTATAGCCTGCTAAAAGCAGGCTGCAGCCAAGAATGGCTGCCCCACACGGCAGGGGAGCCGCGACAAGATCCGCGCCTTGGTGGCGCACGCGCCGGTCGGCGACCGCCGCGCAGGCTGCCAGCTAGACGATGCGTTTTTCGGCGTCGATCTGGGTGAAGAGTCCGGCGGCGATCAGGGACAAGACGGACATCGCGATGAAGGTGGAGTTCCAACCGTAGTACTGGACGAGGAATCCGGAGAGGGTGGTGGAGACCGCACCGCCCATGTTCCCGAGTGTGTTCATGACTGCCGACACGGAGCCGGAGTAGTCGCCACCGATGTCGAGCGGAATGGCCCAGGAGACGCCGACGGTCAATTCGAGTCCAAACATGGCCACGCAGGAGAAGATGACGCTGGTGGTGGGGTCGGCGGAAAAACACGCGCCGAGGATGGCGACGGATCCGATGAGGAAGCCGATGATCGCAACGACTTGGCGGGCTTTGGCGAGACCGAGGCCGGTCTTGGCCAGGAGATCCGAGATCCAGCCGCCGGCGATGTCGCCGAGGGTGCCGGCGAAGAGCGGCAGGCTGGCGTAGATGCCCATTTTTTCCAGGCTGAAGCCGCGGGCGGAGTTCAGGTACTTCGGGAACCAGTCGAGATAGACGGCGAGGGAATAGCCGTAGCAGAAGTAGGCAGAGGAGAGGAGCCACATCTGGCGGTTCGTGAGAATCAGGCGCCAGGGTACGCCGTCGCCCGTTTTCCGTGCTCGGACGGAATTGGTGATCAGGGCCAGTTCGGCGGGATTGACGCCCTTGTGCTCGGACGGGAGGTCGCGGTAATAGACGAACCAGGTGATGGCCCAGACCACTCCGAGGGAGCCGAAAGCGACGAAGGCGACGCGCCAGCCGTAGCGGGCGACGATCCATGCGACCAAGGCCGGGGTCATGGCGGCACCCAGACGCGATCCGGCGTGGGTGATTCCCTGGGCAAAACCGCGCTCGGAGGGGAGCATCCAGCGGGAAAGGGAGCGGGTTGCGATGGGGAATGCGCCGGCCTCGCCCATGCCGAAGAGGAAACGGCAGACGATCATGGAGGTGGCGCTCCACATTCCGGCGGTGAGGGAGCAGAAGAGGGACCACCAGGCGACGATTCCAGCGAGGGCCCGGCGTGGACCGAATTTGTCGCCGAGCCAACCGCCGGGGATTTGAAAGAAGGAATAGGCCCAGCGGAAGGAGCCGAGGATGAGGCCCATGGTGGCCATCGAGAAGCCGAATTCCTTTTGGATGGCGGGGACTGCGGACGAAATCACCACGCGGTCCATGTAGGTGATCATGTAGGCGGCCACGGTTAGGGCGAGGACTACGTGGCGGAC
>CAITMP010000082.1 GCA_903893525.1 uncultured Acidobacteriia bacterium
TCATCCCCGTCATTGTCGATGTCCGCGAATGCAACGCCGTGCCCCTTGTGCAGCTCACCCGTGCCGGAGGAGGTAGTGATGTCCACGAACTTCTTCCCCCCCTGGTTGTGCAACAGCACATTCGGCAGGAGAGTGGCATAGGACAGTTCCCCGGTTCCGAAACGGATGTCCGGATATCCATCGTTGTCCACATCGCCGAAATTCGCGCCCATCGGCATGAAGACCTTGTTCAGCCCGGTTTCCTCGGTAACATCCTTGAAGGTTCCGTTGCCCAGGTTGCGGTACAGCTTCATCGTGGCGGAATTGTGCGGCAGGCCCAGATAGGTACGCACGCTCTCCTCAATCGACATCGCGTAGCTGCTCGCCAAAAGATCAGGCCAGCCGTCGTTGTCGTAATCGAAAAACCACGCGGCGAATCCATGACCCGAACCCTGGACGCCAGCCTGGGCCGCCACATCGGTAAAAGTGTTGTCGTGGTTGTTGTGGAGCAGCGCGCTGTCACCGCGGTAGTTGGACACGAACAGGTCGGCATAGCCGTCGTTGTCATAATCCACCGCCACCACCGCCTTAGTAAGCAGCGCCAAATTCGTTCCCGACGACTTTGAGATGTCCTTGAACGTGCCGTTGCCGTTGTTCAGGAAAAGCTGGTTCGGCTCGTTTTCGTTGCCGATGTAGAGATCGAGGAATCCGTCGTTGTTGATATCCACCCACACGCCAAATTCCGTCGTCGTGGGCTCGCCCAGTCCCGCTTCCACGGTGACATCGGTGAAGGTGCCGTCACCGTTGTTGCGCAGCAGCGATTTCCGCATCGCCGTTTCCCACCCCCCGCGCAGGACCAGGATATCCAGATTGCCGTCATTGTTGTAATCGGTCTGGACAATGTTGTTCCCGCCGAGCTGGGTTGCCAGTCCCGATTGCACGCTCCGGTCGGAAAACGTGCCATCCCCGTTGTTGTGGAAGAAATGCATCGGCGCGCAAAAATTCCAATTGGAGGTAACGATATCGAACAGACCATCGTTGTCGAAATCGTCCACAATCAGCCCGCCCACTTCAAAATCGACACCGCCGAGTCCCGCACGCGGCGCTACGTCGATAAAGCGGCCAATGTCCTCGGCGGAATCAAAGTGCGAAGGCTCCAACAGATGTTCCTTGGGTACGCCGGCCGGATATTTGCCGAGAGTCATGTACGCAAGGTTCAACAGCCATTTGGTCTCGATATCACCCGGCCGCGCCTTCAGCGATGCGAGGAAGTGCTGGACGGCTTTTTGCGAATCCGCAACCTTGGGGTAGCTGACTCCCGGACGAAGCGGAAACAGGCAAAGTTCCCCCGGATGGCGGTATACGTCGTTGACCGCACCCGCCCGGTGCAGGTAGGCCACGCCCAGCATCTCTTCCACCTCGGGAACCAGCTTGGGTGCCCCGCGCGATGCAGTGCGGAGAGCCGCTTCGAACTGGGCGATAGCCGAATCCATTTCTCCCTGATAGGCATGGACCTGCGCCAATCCGAGGCGCAACGCCACGGAATCGGTGGGTGAATGGCCCGCACTGTCCGCTTCCAAGGCCAGCTTCTTTGAGCGGGCCTTCAAATCTGCGAACGATTGCTGCCGCAGGGAGCAGGAGAGTTTCAGATCGGTATTCCAGCCGGCAGGCTTGGCAAA
>CAITMP010000083.1 GCA_903893525.1 uncultured Acidobacteriia bacterium
CCAGTGCGTTTTCGAACATGTGTATTTCGCGCGGCCGGATTCGATGGTTTTCGGCCGGCCGGTGCAGACCTCGCGGGAGAAAATGGGGCGGCTGCTCGCACAGGAATCGCACGTGCCCGCAGATATCGTCGTTCCGGTGCCCGATTCCGGCAATACCGCAGCCCTCGGATATGCCGCGGAGGCGAATCTGCCCTATCGCCAGGCCCTGATCCGCAACCATTACGTGGGGCGCACGTTCATCGAACCCTCGCAGGCGATCCGCGATTTCGGCGTGAAGTTGAAGCTGAACCCTATCCGGTCGCTGCTGGAGGGCAAACGGGTGATTCTTGTGGACGATTCCATCGTGCGCGGGACAACCAGCGAGAAAATCGTACGCATGGTCCGCAGGGCCGGGGCGACGGAAGTTCATCTGCGGATCTCCTGCCCGCCGACCGTTTCCCCCTGCTTCTACGGCGTCGATACTCCGAGCAAGCGCGAGCTGATTGCGGCCAATAAGAACACCGAGGAGATCCGCAAATTCATCGGTGCCGATTCGCTGGCATACCTTTCGATGCCGGGCCTCACGCGCGCCGTGTCGGACGACGTGGGCGAATACTGTTACGCCTGCTACACCGGCAACTATCCGACAGATTTCGTCAACATTGAGCAGTTGGTGAAGGCTGGCAAGAAGGCCGGAATCGAAACTCCCTAGAACACCCGTCGTGTCAGCCGTTCAATATTGAACCGAGCCGTGTCCGCCACAGCCATCACGGTCATCACGCCGGCCTGAACCGGATCCGTCACCACCAGATCGGCGGCGTCCGGCACACTCCCGGCCATATTCAGGCTCACCACCAGCAATCCGGCGGCGCGGACCTCGCGAACGGCAGTTTCAATCTCCCCGCCCATCAAAGATCCGGCCAGCACAAGGGCCCTCGCGCGCGGTAGCCGGGGGACGGCCCGCACGGCCTCCGCCAGCGCCAGCTCGCCGACGAGCGGAATGGTATCCACCGAAATATGCTCGCCCCGAATGTTGTGGCGGTCGGCCTCGACAATCGCACCGATGGCCACTTGCGCCACCTGGGCGCCGCCTCCCATAATGATGATGCGCTTGCCGTAGATGCGCTCCATGCTCTTCAGCAATTCCACGCGGCGGACAATCGGCAGTGCCCTCAGACCTTGCGCCATCGGCTCCATGTCGCCGGAGGTGACCTCGAAATACACCCGTGCCCCGGCCGCGGTGTTGTCAATAATGGAGCATGCCGAGATGTCGCCCCCGTGTTCCGCAATCACTCCGGTTACGGCGTGGAGGATGCCCGGTCCCGCAGCTGCGTCGATGAGGATGCCGTGACTTGTCGATTCCATGAATCCCCATGATCTCAGGGCCGCCACGGACTTAGAAAGCGATATGATGTCTTTCATGACTTCCAGCGGAATCACAAGGCGGGAAATGCTGGCGCGGACCGCCGCCGGTACCGCCGCGATATTGGGCGCAGCGGCTGCACCGGTCCAAGCGGCGCGTTCCCGCATCACCAAGGCGAACATCAGCGCCATCACGGATGAAATCGGGCTCACGCAGGCCGACGCCATCGCATTCGCCCACCAGTATGGTCTCCAGTGGGTGGAATTGCGCAACGTGCCGGAGCTAAAGAAGGAATTCGCATTCCTCAGCGAGCCCGAGCTGAAGCGCTACGCAGCCCAGCTGGCCGCTGAAAAGCTGAAGGTTTCGTTCCTGAACACCGGCCTGTTGAAATTCACTTGGCCCGGCACCGAACCCGCACGAGCCCGCAAGGAAACGCCGGAGCAGCGCACCAAGCGCTTGGCGGCCGAACAAGCCCGCTGGGACAAGCGCAAGGACGATGTCACCACCGCCGTGAACGCCGCGAACATTCTCGGTGTCGACAAGCTCCGCGTTTTCACTGGCACCCGAGTGGAACATCCCGAATCCACCTACAAATTGATCGTGCAGACCATGGAGGAGCTAACCCCCATCGCCGAAAAGGCCAAGGTCAAGCTGCTGATCGAAAACGAAAACTCGCAGAACATCGGCACCTCGGTTGAGACCAAGGAAATCATGGCCTTGCTGCCGTCGAAGTGGATCGGATTCAACTGGGATCCGCAAAACGCCCTGCCGCTGAAGGAGATCCCCTGGCCTGACGGCTTCTCCGTCCTGCCCAAGGACCGCATGTTGAACGCGCAGTTCAAGGGCAAGGGCCTGCTCGACGATAGCCCGGAAAAGATCGACTGGCTCTCCATCCTCAAGCAGATGGAAAAAGATGGCTACAAGGGCCACATCGGACTGGAAACGCACATCTTCGACGGCACGCTGATCGAGAAGGCGCACCTCTCGATGAAGAACATCATGCACATGGTCGGCCAGCTCTAGGCTATTCGATGAACCAAAGGTTTGCAATCGGCTTCGGCGTCGGCATTGTCCTGCTCGCGCTCGGCGTGTGGTGGGGTGTTTTGGATTCCAAAGGCAACCACTTGGACCCGACGGGAAAAATCGGCAAGGTCCGCACACTGAAAACGGACGAGCGGTCCACCATCGTAGTGGTGGATTTCAAGATCCGCAACGACGCCGATGTCGCGATGACCATCCGCAATATCGAAACATCAATGAACGTTCCGGGTGGCGGCGTGGGCGACGGTCGCCTGATTTCGGCTCCCGATGTGGAAAAGATCTTCCGGAACTACCCGGAACTGGGCGAGCAGTACAACCCGCCGCTGAAGGCCCGCGACCAGATTGCGGGCCATTCCGTATCCGACCGCATGGTTGCAATCCAGTTCGAGGTGCCGGAAGAAATGGCCGCGGCTCGCACGGATCTAACTCTTCGGTTTGAAGACATCTCGGGCCTGATGCTGGAACTGCACGAGAAAGCGCAACCAAAGGGCAAATAGTATGAAGGCACTCCAACTTGCTTTCCCCCTTGCTTTTCTGGCCCTGCTGTCGGCGTCGGAACCGGCCGCCACGATCTGGAACATCGACAGCATCGAACGAATCGGCGGCAACGCCACCACTGTTCTGGGCCACCCCAAGGTCATCGATACGCCCAAAGGCAAGGCGGTGCTGTTCAACGGGGTGGACGACGCGCTGTTCCTGGACCTTCACCCTCTGGCCGGTGCGGAGACGTGGACTTGGGAAGTGCTCTTCCGACCCGATTCCGGTGGTGCCGAGGAACAACGATTCTTCCACTTCCAGGAAACCGGCACCCAGAACCGCATGCTATTCGAAATCCGCGTGCTGGGCCCCGAAAACGCGAAACGATGGTGCTTGGACAGCTACGCCATGGGCGGAGCCGGCTTGGCGCTCATGGACCGCGCCAAGCTGCACTCCATGGACACTTGGCATTGGGCTCAAGCTGTTTATGACGGCAAGGAGCTCCGCAACTACGTGGACGGCGTGCTCCAGGGCCGGGGCGAGGTTCTGCTTTCGCCACAAAAGCCCGGCGGCACATCCCTGGGCGTGCGCTACACGAAGGTCAACTATTTCAAGGGTGCTGTCGCCAAGGCCCGCATGACCCCCAAGGCGCTCACTGTAAACGAGTTCCTGAAATAGCTCCGCGCGAATTCAAAGTCGCAATTCCCAATTTCGCTGTTAATATTGGGAGAGGCGAATTTGCGGTTCTTCATAAAGTTTCTGGATCGCGCGCGGAAGGGGCTCGCAGCGACCATCATCCTGCGCACGCTGCCGCTGTTCTGCGTGGCCTCCGCGCACGCCCAGCAATACTCCTTCCAGTATTTCGGTGTTGAGCAGGGACTGACAAATCTGGGCGTAAAGACGCTCTACCAGGACCGTACGGGTTTTATCTGGCTCGGCACCGAAAACGGCGTCTTCCGCTATGAGGGCGTGCGTTTCCGGCAGTACGGTGTCGACAGGGGTTTGACCCCGAACGTGTCAGCCTCAATGGGCGAGGGGCCCGACGGCGCGATGCTGGTGGGCAACCAGTCTGGACTGTTCCGACTCCGCGGGGACAGGTTCGAAGCTGTTCCCATGCCCGGCGCGAAGCGCGTGTTCGGATACGCGGGCATCGCCCGCAACGGCGACACCACTTGGATCGCAACCGACGCCGGACTGCTTGGAGCCATACTTGGTCCCGACGGGAAACTGTTGTTGCAACCGGGACCCCCATCCCCCGATTCCACTCGTCCCGACGCACGTTCCATCCTTGTGGACCAAGGCTCCATTTGGTGGGGCTGCGGGGGCTCCCTTTGCAAGAGCACTCCGACGGGTGCTCGACAATGGCAGACCGAAGACGTGGGCGCCCGGACCGGCCTGAAAAAACTCGGTGTGTCGGCGATGATTCGCGACCGCGAGGGCAATCTTTGGGTCCAGCAAAACCGGCGCCTTGTGGGCCTAATGGCTGGCAGCACCAAATTCGAGGAACCGACGCCCCCGCTGCCGCCGGTCGGCACCGGCACTTTCGGCTTGGATTCCGACGGCAAACTGCTGGTTCCGACCACCGACGGCCTTGCGATCCGGGAGAACGGCCAGTTCCGCATGATCGGACGCACTTCGGGGCTCCTGCCGCCGGTGTATTCGGTTCTTCAGGACAATGAGGGCTCCGTCTGGCTCGGCCTGGCTGGCCGTGGCTTGGCCAAGTGGATGGGCTACAACGAGTGGGAAAGCTATACCGCCCAAAGCGGCCTGACCGGCGAAACCGTCTACGAGATTGCGCCCCGCGAGAACGGCGAGGCCTGGGTTGGCACCGAGAGCGGCCTCTTCCACGGCACCCGCAAGGGAATCGAGTGGTCTTGGCAGCTCCAGAAGGCGGTTGAACGGATTCCCATCCACGCGGTGCGCCCGCAGCGCGACGGCAAGTTGTGGCTGGGAACCGACGGCAAGGCAGTTGCCCTGTTCAACCCCAAAGGCGGTGCACTCACTTGGTACGGACCGCAGCAGGGCTTGGACGGGAAACTGGCCTACGCCGTCCTGGTGGATAGCGCCGATGGTGTTTGGGTCGGGACGGAAGCAGGCATCTTTACGCTGGAGAAGGGCGGCAAAGCTTTCCAGCGAGTCGCAGCAGTTCCAAAAAGCCGCACATGGGCTTTGGAGGAAGCCCCGAACGGCGATATCTGGGCTGGAACCAGTGATGGCCTCTGGTGGCGCTCCGGTCAGAACTGGCGGCGCTTCACTGAAAAGGATGGTCTGCGCAGCAATTCCGTCCTTTCCATTGCCGCCGACAAGACCGGTGGAGTATGGATCGGGTACCGCCTCACCGGCACCATCACGCGGCTGGAGTGGGGCCCAACAGGGACCCCGGTCATCAAGCACATGCCGACCCTACCCGGCCCCGTTTCCAACATCACCTATTTCCTGAACTTCGACCGCCAGGGGCGATTGTGGGCGGGAAGCAATTTTGGCGTCCAAGTTCTCTCCGCCGATGGCACCCGATGGGACCGCTACGACCACCGCGACGGTCTCGTCTGGGACGATTGCGATCTCCATGGATTCGCCGCCGATGCCGACGGCCATATTTGGATCGGCACCAGTGGCGGCTTGTCCAGATTCATGGCGAAGCCAAAAACCAGCGTACCCGAGCCCCCGCGTGCGATTCTGACTTCCGCAACACTCGGCAAGACTGAATTGGATCCAGCCAGGAAGGCGATCCTCGAATACACTTCCGACACTCTGGTAGTCCGCTTTACGGCTCTCCGTTTCGGGCATGACCGGGACTTGGAATTCCGCTACCAACTCAAGCCCCTGGTCAACACGTGGCGGGAGACTTCGGAGCGCGAACTCCAATTTCCGGCGCTTCCAGCCAATAACTATCGCCTCGAAGTGGAAGCCCGCGACGCTGGTGGCGAATGGAGCCAGGCTCCGGCCTCTCTGGATTTCAAGGTGAATGCCCCGTGGTGGCGCACTTGGTGGTTCATGGGCGGGAGTCTGGTGTCAATGCTGGTTTTGGGCGGGGTCATGTTGCAACGCCGCACCAAGCACGAATTCGCGCTCCGGCATGCACTCGAAACTGCGGTTGCTGAACGGACACGTGAACTTTCCCACCAATACCGGCATGATGTGCTCACCGGTCTCCCCAACCGGCTGCTGTTCGGCGAACGGCTCAACCGCGAATTGATTTCGGCCGGCATGTCCGGCAGCAACGTCGCCGTGCTTTTTATCGATCTGGACCGCTTCAAGCGCATCAATGACACTTGGGGACACCGTGTCGGCGACGTGTTCCTGAAGCAGGTTGCCGAACGCCTCCGGTCCGGCCTGCTGCAGGACGAAATGATCGCCCGCATCGGCGGGGATGAATTCATCGTTCTGATTCCGGGCCTTCGTGACAAGCGTGAAGCGGAAGTGCGAGGGTGGGACTTGATGCGGGGCCTTGAGGCCCCCATCGTGATCGAGGATAAGAATATCTTCGCCACCATGAGCGTGGGCATTGCCGTCTTCCCGGCGGATGCGCCGGATGCCTCGACATTGATGGCCGCCGCCGACGCCGCCATGTACCGAGCCAAGGATTCGGGCAAGAACCAGGTCCAACCTTTCGTGCAAGGCATGATGGAGGCGGCTTCGAGGCCCCAGAATATCGAGGACCGGCTGCGCGCAGCGCTCGAGAGTGGCGGATTCCGCCTTCGGTACCAGCCGCAGTATTCGGTCGATGGCGTACTCACCGGTTTCGAGTCCCTCTTGCGTCTTGTGGGGGCCGAAAAGGAGATCTCCCCCGGGGAGTTTGTCCCAATCGCCGAGGAGTCCGGCCTTATCGTCGACATAGGCCGCTGGGTGTTGCGCGAGGCGTGCCGACAGGTGAAGGAGTGGCACGAGGCAGGATTCCCGCACATCCGGATTGCGGTCAATGTCTCCGTCGTCCAGTTGGTCTCGACCGATTTCGAAACGACCCTATCGGAAGCCCTGCGCGATACCGGCATGGATCCGGGGAAATTGGAGCTGGAGCTTACCGAAACCGCTCTCTTGAGGGACGCCGGTGCCTCTGCAGGCTTGCTCGCACGGATTCGCAAGAAAGGGATCCAGATCGCGCTGGACGATTTCGGCACAGGCTTTTCGTCCATGTCGTTCCTCCACCAGTTGCCGGTGGATGCCGTGAAAATCGACAGGCTGTTTGTCCGGGATCTTGAAAGCAAGACCCCGAGTATTCCGTTGGTGGAAGGCATGGTGAAACTGGCCCGCACGCTCCGTTTGCGGGTTGTGGCGGAAGGCGTCGAGACGGAGGATCAGTTGGCGATTCTTCGGGGGATCGGTTTTGACGCCGCCCAGGGACACTTGATGTCCCTGCCCGTGACGGCCGACGAGGCCTACGCCCTCCTTCTCGGTGGGCCCTTGAAATGGATCTAGATTGAAATGGAGCTGGGACGGTCGGGTATGGAATCCGCGTTTGACAAAGTTGCGGACCGCGAACAGGGCCTGCGGAGGGACCTGTCGGCGTCCCAGCTGACCATGATCGCCATCGGCGGCGCGATTGGCACCGGATTGTTCCTGGGCAGCGGCTTCGCCATCGGACTGGCTGGCCCCTCGGTGGTTGTCAGCTACGCCATCGGAGCCTTTATCGCGCTGCTGCTGATGGGTTGTCTGGCTGAAATGACCGTCGCACACCCGACCACGGGCTCGTTCGGGACCTGGGCTGAGCACTATGTGAGCCCGTTGGCGGGATTCCTCGTGAGGTACGCCTATTGGTCGGCAATCGTGTTGGCGGTGGGAACCGAGGTGACGGCAATCGCGGTGTACATGGCCCGCTGGTTTCCCGGCGTGCCCGGATGGATCTGGATCCTGGGTTTTTCGGGTCTGCTGGTGGTTGTCAACGCGTTGGGTGTGGGCTTCTTCGGAGCCGTCGAGTACGCCTTCGCGGCGTTGAAAGTGTCTGCGATCGTGCTTTTCCTGTGCCTCGGCGCAGTAACCGTTTTTGGGATCGGCCCGGCGAATTACACGGCCCACGGCGGCTTTTTCCCCAAAGGTGCCTGGGGTATGTGGGTAGCCGTGATCGTTTCCATCTTCAGCTACCTCAGTATTGAGATGATTGCGGTTGCGGCAGGCGAGGCCACCGATCCACAGCAGGCAATCACAAGGGCGTTCCGGTCCTGTGTGGCGCGCTTGGCTGTTTTCTACCTGCTCACACTGGCGCTTATCGTGGGTATGGCTCCGTGGACGACTGCCGGAAAGGGCGAAAGTCCCTTCGTCACGGTGATGGCCCGTACGCACATCCCGTTCGCGGCGGATATCGTCAACTTCGTGATTCTGGCTGCAGCGCTTTCGGCAATGAACAGCCAGCTGTATATTTCCACCCGGATGATGTTCAGCCTCGCCCGCGCCGGACAAGCGCCGAAACGCCTCGGGGTTCTGAATTCGAGCGGGACGCCCGTCGCGGCGTTGATGGTCTCCACAGGTGGGATCGGACTCGCGGGCTTGGTGAATGCCTTGGCTCCGGCCACCTCGTTCACGGTGATGATGGCCGTTTCGATGTTCGGCGCGATCTTCACCTGGATGATGATCTTCGTCACCCATTGGTTCTTCCGCCGCCGTTACAGTGGTCCCCGCCCGGCATTCCGCATGTGGGGCTTTCCCTACGCAACACTGTCGGGAGCGGGTCTGATGCTGGCGATTCTGCTCACCACCGCCCTCACCCCCGAATTTCGGATGACGCTCGCCTACGGAATCCCTTTTCTAGCTGTTCTCACGGTTGTATGGCGGCTGCGTTTCCGGTCTTGACTCCCATGGACTCCCTACTCAACTGGCGCAAGGAATTTCCGATCCTCGCCCACACCACGTACATGATCAGCCACTCGCTGGGTGCCATGCCCCGGCGCGCGGCCGATTCCATGCAGGAATACGCCGATACTTGGGCGACCCGCGGCATCCGCGCTTGGGAGGAGGGCTGGTGGGATATGCCGGTTACGGTCGGCAATCTGATCGGTTCCATCATTGGTGCCGGCGAGGGCGAAGTCGTGATGCAGCAAAATGTTTCCATCTGCCAGTGGATCGTGACTTCCTGCCTCGATTGGAGCGGTCTGCGCAACCGGCTCGTCACCGATGGCCTGAACTTTCCTTCCAACGACTACATCTACCACCGTTTGGAAAAGCAGGGGGCCGAGGTGGTGACGGTTGCATCGGCGGACGGGATGACGCTCCCGACCGAGGCCATGCTGGCCGCAATTGACGAGCGCACGCGTCTTGTCTCGGTCTCGCATGTGGCCTTCCGCAGCTCGTGGGTGCAGGATCTGGCCGCCATTACGCGGCGCGCCCATGAGGTGGGGGCCATGGTGGTGGCGGATCTGTACCAATCGGCGGGAATTCTGCCGGTCGACGTCCGGGCTCTCGGGGTCGATTTCGCCACGGGTGGCTCGGTGAAATGGCTGTGTGGCGGTCCCGGAGCCGGTTACCTCTATGTTCGCCGCGACCTCTGGCCCCAATTGGAACCCGCGGCTACAGGCTGGATGGCGCACCGCGAGCCGTTCGGATTCGAGGCCGGCCCGATCAACTACGCGCCGGACGCGTTCCGGTTCCTGAACGGCACCCCCGGCGTGCCCGCGCTCTATGCGGCGAAATCGGGCTACGAAATCATCAATGAGATTGGTGTGGAGGCGATTCGCGACAAGTCCGTCCGCCAAACCAGCTACCTGATGGACCTTGCCATCGAGTCCGGCTTCCCCGTGAGGACGCCACGCAACCCCTCGCAGCGCGGCGGGGTCGTGATTCTGGATGTGCCCGAGGGAAAAGCGGTCACGAAGGAGCTGGCCCGGCGCGAGATTCTGGTCGACTACCGCCCCGCAGCGGGCATCCGCATCGCGCCGCACTTTTACACGACCGACGACGAGATCGCACACACGGTAGGTGCGATCCGGGAGATTGTCGATGCAGGACATTCTTGAACTCCCGCCGCCACCGGGTGGAACTCGGATTCCCTACGGCAACGACCCCAACCAGTTCGGCGAATTGAGGCTCCCCGCAGTTCCCGGCCCGCATCCCGTGGTGATCTTCATCCACGGCGGCTTCTGGCGCGAAAAGTACACGCTCGACCACGCGGCGCATGCGTGCCAAGCATTGGCCGACTTGGGTTACGCCGTGTGGAGTCTGGAATACCGTAGAATCGGCCAGCCCGGCGGTGGCCATGACGGAACCACCGCCGATATTGAGGCTGGGGCCCGGTTCCTGTCAGCAATGCCGGACGTGGACCTCTTCCGCGTCGTCGCGGTTGGACATTCCGCGGGCGGCTACTTGGCCTTGTGGCTTGCATCGCGCGGTCGCATTCCGCTTGCGGGTATTGTTGCCTTGGCTCCCGTAGCCGACTTGGAGTATGCCCGAAAACTGCGACTCGGCGACGGTGTTGTGGAGCAGTTTCTCGGGGGAACCACCCCGCCGCCGCTCCAGCCGATCCTGGTTCCGCAGATTCTCGTACACGGCACCCTCGACGACGTGGTGCCGTTCGAAATCAGCCGCCGGTTTGCTGATGGCTCCGCAAGCTCGACGCTGACGCCACTCCCCGGCGCGGGCCATTTTGAAGTGATCGACCCCCGCTCGAAGGAATGGCCGTCCGTGGTCGCCGCCATACGCACCCTCAGTCTCAAAAACGCTACGGCTTGATGAATTTTTAGTGACGGCGCGCACTCCTGGCAAAAAATTTGAGACGCTAGTCTAGTGCGCATCAAACTTGCCGTTCTCGCCGCCGTCTCGCTCGCTGGTTTCGCCGCCGTAACCACCATTTTCCCCGTGCTGAAGTCCGACGTACACATCGGCAAACAGCCCGCCGGATTCTATGTCCTTCCGACCAACCAGCTCCTCCAGCCTTGGGGGGAACAGTCCGTCATCAAAGGCCGGCCGGTGGACGCGGCACTGAGCCCGGACCGCACACTTCTTGCCGTCTTGAACACACGCGGCATCGACATTTTCAACGCCTCGACCGGCACTCCCACCGGAACCGCCACCAGCAAGTCCACCTCGTACACGGGTGTGGCGTTCCGTCCGGGCACTCCCGAACTGTGGAGCACCGAGACTTCGCGGAGCGGCAACGACTTTCTGCTGGTGACCCAAGTTTCGCCCGTTGGCGTACCGGGCAAGAGCGAAGAGATTGGACTCGGCAAGCACGCCGTCCCAACGGGTATCGCTTTCTCCGCTGACGGCAAATTCGCGTGGGTGGCCATGAGCCGTTCCAATACGGTGGCGATCTTTGAGGCGGAGTCGCGGAAACTGGTTCGTGAGATCGAAGTCGGGGTGATGCCCTTCGGCGTCGTGTATTCAGAAAAGAAGCACCGCGTGTTCGTGAGTAACAGGGGCGGACGCCGCCCGAGGGGTTCCGAAACGACGGCCCCGTCGAGCGGTACCGAGGTTCTGACCGACCCCAAGACCGGCTCCTCAGTCTCCGGCACCCTCAGCGTGATCGATACCGCGACGTTTGATGCCAAGGAGATCCCGGTTGGGTTGGCTCCGTCGCAACTCGCTTTGAGCCCCGATGAATCCCAGCTCTTGGTGGCGAACGGTCACTCGGACAGCATTTCCATCATCGCGACCGACACGCTGAAGACCACCGAGGTGAAGATTCCCGCCTATCCCGCCGGAGTGATCGGCAGCCAGCCTATCGCGGTAGCTTTCTCTCGCGACGCCAAGTCGATTTTCGTTGCATGCGCGGGAACGAACGCGATCAGTGTCGTCACCCAGACGGCGGGCAAGTGGTCGGTGGCAGGTTCCATTCCGACCGGCTGGTTCCCGTCCTCGGTCACGCCGATGGAGGATGGCTCCCTGCGCGTCGTCAATCTGAAGGGGGTCGGCAACACGGCCAACGGACGAGGTGCCTTCGTTTCCACTGCCTACCAGGGGTCGCTGGAACAGATTCCAGCGTTGGACAGCGGACGCCTTGCAGCAGCCACCCGCGAGGTGGTCGCCGCGAACTCCCCGAAATATGAACCTGCGGGCGGAGTGGCCAACCTGCAATCGCTGGGCATCCAGCAGGTGGTCCTGATCGTGAAGGAAAACCGCACCTACGACCAAGTCTTTGGCGATCTCAAGCAGGCGAATGGGGATCCCTCTCTCACCATGTTCGGTCGCGATGTCACCCCGAACCACCACGCCCTTGCCGAGCGCTATGTGATTCTCGACAACTTCCACACCGGCGGCGCGATCAGCTTCGACGGTCACCCGTGGCTGATGCAATCGTTCGTCAGTGACTATACGGAACGCGCCTTCGCGGCGTCCCCCCGCGGTTACGCCTGGAACATGGCCGATTCCCTCACCGTTGCCCCGACAGGCTTCTTCTGGCAGGGCCCGAAGACCCCCAGCCTCCGCATCTACGGCGAATTCTGCCTCCCCGCAAAGTGGGATCCGAAGACGCAATCCGCCATCGACATCAATGAATCCGAGGGCGGCATGAAGTGGGGCGATTACTGGAAGATGTACAAGGCAGGTACCTTGAAGGATTTTGTGGCCTCCAAGAGTGGTGTTCCTGCGCTCCAGAAGTACATTGACCCCCGTTCGCCGGACAACGACACCAACATCACCGACCAAATCCGCGCTGACGAGTTCCTGCGGGAACTGGGCGAATTCGAGAAGAAGGGCGAAATGCAGCAGCTCACCGTGCTGACCCTGACCTCGGACCACACCAACGGCACCTCACCGGGATCGCCGACGCCGAAGGCCATGGTTGCGGACGACGATTTGGCCTTGGGGCGGATTGTGGAGGGCCTTTCCAAATCCAAGTTCTGGGCATCCACGCTGATCCTGGTTGTGGAGGATGATGCGCAGAACGGCCTCGACCACGTGGACGGGCACCGTACCGTTGCTCTCGCCATCGGTCCGCACGTCCGCAAAGCGGCGGTGGATTCGAACTTCTACGATCACTCCAGCATGATCCGGACCATCCAGGATGTCTTCCGTATCCCGCCGCAGACCCGCTTCGTGGCGGCCGCCCGCGCGATGAATTCGGTATTCACCCCGACGGCCGATACGGCACCCTACAAGGCGATCCCGAACAATATTCCGCTCGACCAGATGAATCCGGCCGTCCGGGGCTTGAACGGGCGCGAGAAGTGGGCGGCGGAGCAGTCGCTGGCGATGAACTGGAAGGATCCGGATGATATTCCGTCGGATGTCTTGAACAAGATCCTGTGGTGGAGCACGAAGGGCTACGACAAGGAATATCCGGTTATTGCAGCGCACCGGTAGGTCCTGGGGGCGGGCGTAACGCCCCCCGGGACCTTATCCTTCTAGCTTTCCAACCAATTGCGAACACGACGATGATCGGCCAACCGGATGATACGGGCCAAGCCGTCGGCGACCGACGTGAGGTCGAGTTTGATCAGGTCGTCCCAGTCGACAGTGGACAGTTCCAATGTGATGGGATTGCCACTATCGTCGCAAATGTCTTCGCCGCGGACCCGCAAGCCTAGCGGAATGTCGAGGCCAAAGAGGGTGGAACGTTCGCGATTTTTCGGAGCGACACTTTCGAGCGCGAAGTCGTCGCTCAGCTGAGTCAGCCAGGCATCGTCGATCATGATTTGGTGGACGCGATCAGCGCTACTGACCAGCACTTCTTCCCGCGCTTCCCGAAGGGCGGTGGCCCTCGGGCTTCCGTCGCAGACGTCCATGTGGCCGCCGCCCAAGGAGTCGAGCTTGCCCGGGTGCGACTTGCCAGGCGGCCGCTTGTAAAGGACCAGCTTGCGGTCGCTCCTCACCAAGGTCAAGACGGATGCATGCAGCAGCCCTGATGAATGAGCGTCGTTCTTGCTGGCCACTCCGCACACCCGATTCTCTTCGTCGATCAGGGCAATTGGGTTGCGAGGTGGCAAATCCTGCCAGTCGATTTCCCAGCCGGGGTTTGCCCAACCAAGACTGAGGCCACCCGCAACTGCGGGCAACATCGCAGCCAAGCTGCCGCAGCTCAAGACACGTTGGTCATCTGTGCCGTAATGGATCAGGGCGGTGAAGCGCGGCGGCGTTTGGAGCGACCGCAACATGTCGATGTTGTCCCAGAGACCAACGTGGCCCGTTTTCGGTGCCAGGCGGGTAATTGAGTTCGTCTCAATCACAGCGAGGTCAAGAGACTCCAGCACCTCGGTGCTGCCCCAAGACTTTTTGTCGAACAGCGCTCCGAAGCGAAAGCCATCGACCGAGACGACAAATACAACACCGCCCGGAAAATGGTCCGCCGCGTCCAACACATCGACGACAAACTCCGTCCCATCGACAGTGAGGGACACGCGCGTGTCGGGTTCCACGGGCACCCACTCGAGTGACGCGCGTTCAAAACCCGGTAAACTCAGCCAGGTGCGCTCAGTTGCCACAAAGCGAATCCGCTCCTTCGTCGATCGCAGGTGTGCCAGTCTCAGGATCAGGTTCATCTCGTGCCTGTTGACGTGATCCGGGTGCGCGTGGCTCCCAAATAACACAGCCGGCACCGACAACCCTCTGGCAATGATTCCGTCGGCACAGCCCGCCCCGCAGTCAAACAGCAGGTGGGATTGGCGATATATGAACGAGACCGAGGTATTGCCCTTGGGTCGATCATGGTGTGGGCTGAGCGCAGGCCAAGCGTTGCCTGTGCCCCAGATGATACTTCGCGGTTTCACTTTGGAAATTCTCCTGACCCAAGTTGGGCCTGGAGCCATAGTGACGCAGATTTGTGCTCCGAATCGAGTACGGACGTGCTTGGCCAGTCACGCCGAAAGCAAGGGCCAACAGAGCTTGACCGACCTATGATCGAGTTCCAAGTCGTCTCGCTCGAAGGGGCGATGGGCTAACTTTTCGGCACCGAACACCGCCGTGAAGCAGTTCGGGCCAAAATACGACCCATCTGTGCGTGGCCCATCCAGCAGTTCGTCGATCAACCCCTCCATGCCGAGTCCCAGAGTAGCCGCTACAGTGCCGGCACCACCATGCCCCGCCAGCAATACGCGGAATGGTGTCACGCTCGCGTCGAACATCATGAGTCCGCAATCAGGATATCTCTGCCTGCCGGACGTGTCGGCAGCGATCTCGTTGTCGGTCCACCTGCGGAAAAAGAGTCCGTGTTTTTCGCGGGAGGCGATTCCCTCCTCCGATTGACCCTTGGTGGACGAATGGGAAAGAAAATCGTGGCGAGCGTGGCCCCATCGGAACTTGACCGGCATGCTCTTGTTGTGTCGTCCGCAAATTTCAGCGGCGAGTACGTTCGCGATCGGGTTAACTACAGGGGATCCGATGACAACGACCATACCCACCCGTGGATTGTCTTCTATTCGACTGAGTTCTGCTTGCGCCTCTGTTTCGGGCATCGAGGACGGGAAGTTGTGGAAGTCGAGTTCGCACTCCAAATGAAATTTCTTGTATAAGAGTTTTGTCAAATGCGCCACTGCTTCGGAATCGCGTGCACCGACTGCTCTTTGCGGAACTATGGAAACGGAAGGCAGGTTGGCATACCGGACCCCCATGACAATCGCAACTCTTTTTCCAGGCTCCCACCTCTCCCATGGCTGCGCGCCACAGGAAATGCGTATTTCCGGTTTGATTCGCTTCAGAGCGGTGCAAAGCGACTCCACACTCTTGACTCTT
The DNA here is from genome assembly GCA_903893525.1 of uncultured Acidobacteriia bacterium. Taxonomy (GTDB): domain Bacteria; phylum Acidobacteriota; class Terriglobia; order Bryobacterales; family Bryobacteraceae; genus BOG-234. The sequence continues at coordinate 15,452 of CAITMP010000083.1, forward strand.
TCCTGGGTTCGATCAATGGCGAGACCATACGTGCGTCGAGCATCAAGACGATCAAGAAACTCGGTCTGAGTCTCCATCGGATGACGGCGACGTTGAATTTCCTCGTCGAGATCGCGCACGAATTGCTTCTCATCCTTGCTAATCGCCCACTCAAGAAACTTCTTGTCGATTTGCAGTGTCATCGCAGCATCCAGTCTAAGGAAACCATACCTAAACCCCTCAGTCAAGCAATAGCTTCGGCACAAGAGCTGAAAGTCGCGTTGTCCGGTGCGACGAATCGCTCCATCACCATCGCCAGGATCTGGTCCCGGTATTCGGTGCGCAGCTTTTCCATGGTGAGCATATCCCTATTGTGCCGCAAAAGACCCTGCGGCCAGCGCTGCAAATCCGATCGGTTCGGGCGACGGCAGCGCCGCGAAATACCGCGCGTGCCGCCGTTCCCCCGTCCGCGTCAATGCGCCTTTCTCCACCAAATCCGCCAGATCGCGCGTCGCGGTAGCCGGGGACGCCCCGGTAATCGTGGCGTAGTTCCCGGCGCTCAGGCCGCCCTCGAAGCCGTCCGGGCCCTCTCGCAAGAGCCGCAGCAACGCCTTCTCCTGGCGATCATTCAGCGCCCCGCGCAGGCGATCCAGCAAGTGTGACTTTCCCACCAGGAAATCGGCCAACTGGATGGTCCGCTGCTGGGCCTCCAGCGTCACATCGGCAAACCACGCCAGCCACTGCGTGATCTCGGTGGTCTTGCTGGCCAGTTCCAGTTCGCGGTAGTATTCCTTGCGGCGCGCCAGGATCGTCGTCGAAAGCGCTGTCAATGTGGGATGCCGCAGGCCTTGCGCCAACGCCTTCTCCGCGATCGCCCGTCCAATCCTACCGTTTCCGTCTTCGTACGGGTGGATTGACTCGAAGTAGAGATGCGCGATTCCGGCCCGTGTGAGTGCGGGCAGCGGCTCCGGCCCGTCCCAGGATGTCCGGTTGAACCAGTCGAGAAACCGGTCCGTTTCCGCAGGCAACGTCGCCGACGGGGGTGCCACGAAATGCACACGCTCCTTTCCGATAGCTCCCGAAATGATCTCCATCGGCTCCGAACCCGAGCGGTATTCGCCAACCGCGACGTCCGCACGACCCGGCAGCAGCTTGCGGTGCCAGGAATGCAGCGTTTCATGGGAAAGCGGCTCCAGGAAATTGGCGAACAGGTCCAGCATCAATTGCGCAATGCCGTCCTCTTTCGGCCCGACCCGCCGGTTGTCCGAAGCCAGTCCCAACTTCCGGCGCAGCGATGACTGGACGCTGGCCCGGTCCAGCAATTCGCCTTCAATTTCAGAGGTGGTGACCGCCTCGCCGCTGATGCACTCGACGTACAAGCTTTCGCGGTGCGCGCTGCCAAGATGGCCGACGGTTCCGATCAGAACACCGCCGGAGTTGTGGAACTTCCGCTCTTTCTCCGCGAGTCGCGAGGCGTCCCACCGGAAGTGCGGCCAGTCGGGTTGTTCCCAGTTCCAACGGTCCATGAGCGATAGAATAGCATTCTATCGCTCACAAAACAAGCTTTACGTGAGCGATAGAAGGCGCTCCTATCGCTCATGCCGGATTTGGATACGGAAAGTAGAGCTCGTTGCCATCCGGGTCCGTGACCACCATGAGGCGGTAGCCCCACTGCCCGTCCCTCACATCCACGCTCCTTTGTTCCAATTCCGCTCGCAGCAAATCCAGCACGTCGGCGTCCAGTGATATGAAAATCAGACCCTTGCCGACTCGACCCGGCCACTGGGAGGAAAGAATCAGCGCGCATCCCTGGCGCTCCACCTGCGCCACCAGTGCCTTCCCGTCCTCTTCATGCCGCCACGGCTGTGTGAATCCGAGTTGGCCGACGTAGAAATCCACCGATGCGTCAAGATCGGAGACACACAGCACTGGCCGCGAAAACCATTCCGCCATGTTAGAGCGAGCCCAGGGTCGTCACCATGGGATGGTCGAACGTCCCCTTGCAGAAGCCCTTCTTGCCGTAGTAGAAAATGTAGAGCGAGAGACCGGCCAGAATCGCGTCATGTCCTTTCAGCCAAGGCACGAGCGGAACAATCACATGCGCAAGACCTTTCACCGCGTCCTTTACACCGTCCTGTAGCCAGTCATCCAGTTGCACGTTGAGCGCTTCCTGGAAGCCGGTATCCTTGCAAAGGATTTCTTGAACAGAGTCCAGAAGAGCCAAAAACCAATTACTTTCATTGAGTTGACCCCCAACGAAACCTTCCAGGCTGATACCGCGATCCGCCTTCGATTCGAAAATACCCAGGGGTACCGCCCAAGCTGGATCGTTCGCATCCAGAGCCTCGACCCTCGAAGGATCGTAGTGCCACTCACGCTTCGCGAGGGTCTCCGACGTTGGCTGGGACACAATCACGGGCCTCGCAAACGGCATCTTGATCATGATGCCTGTCAACCGGGCCAACCTCTTCGCAGCCAACTCCTCGTCGACCCTCAAAGCCTCCCGCACCCCGCACCCGTACTCCCCGTCTGCCAAGTTGTCCAACTCCACCAACGACTGTTCCCAGTTCATCGCTACTCCCTTGCCAGGTAGTAATGTACCGCCGGCGTCACGATCAGCGACAGGACCATCGACGCGGCGATGCCCCCGATCACCGCTATCGCCAGCGGCTGCAACATCTGCGAACCGGCACCGATCGCCAATGACAGCGGAATCATGCCTGCGACTGTCGCCATCGCGGTCATCAGAATCGGCCGCAAGCGACGTCGCCCGGCTTCCAACATCGCGTCGCGGGCCGAATAACCTTCAGCCCGGAAGCGCTGGTCGGCATCCAACAGCAGAATCCCGTTCTTCGCAACAATGCCGATTACCATGATCAGCCCCATGAAAGACGAAATATTGAACGTTGTCTTCGTAACCAAGAGAGCCAGGAACACTCCCGAAGTGGAAAGCAGCGCCGATGCCAGAATCGCCGACGGAGCGCCGAACGTCCCAAACTCGAACAGCAGAACCACGAAAACCAGCACCACAGCCAGGAACAAAACAAATCCAAGGTCCTTGAAGGACTTCTGCTGCTCCTGGTAGGTGCCGCCGTACACCACGCGGATCTCGGGCGGCAGGTTCATTTCGGCCACTGCGGCCTTGACCAAGTCCATGCCCTTGCCCAAGCTGATACCCTCGAAACGCCCCGTGACGCCGACCACGCGCTGCAAATTCTCGCGCCGGACCTCCGTCTGTCCGGCCTCGGTTTCGAACTTCGCAAGCGACCCCAGCGTGGCGTTCTTTCCCGTGGAACTCACGATCATCGTATTTTTCACCTGCTCCAGCGTGGCGCGGGTATAGTTCGGGAATCGGACGCGGATTGTATAGGAGCGGTCATTCACCACCACGGGTGTGGTGGCGGGCTCGCCTTGGAGAATCGCACTGGCGTCCAGTTCGATTTCCTGCGGCGTGAAACCGGCCCGCGCTGCCATCACAGGGTCTACGCGCATCACGATGGCGGAACCGCTGACAGTGTTCTCGATCCCGTTCTTCACGTCCTTGACCTGTTCGATCTTCTTGATCCGGTCACCCACCTTCGGGGCCCACTTCTTCAAGACGGCTGGATCCTGGCAGAACATCTTGATTTCAATCGGCTCGGGCGAATTGCTCAAATCGCCGATCATGTCCTGCAAAACCTGGATGAACTCGATGTCGAGTTGGGGGTAGGCACCGTTGATCTGCTTCCGGAGATCGGAAATCACTTCGTCGATTCCCCGCTCGCGGTCCGCCTTCAGCCGGACAAGGAAATCGCCAGTATTCGCCTCGGTAACGGCAGCTAAGCCCAACTGCAAGCCAGTGCGGCGGGAAGTACCCTCCACCTCCGGCACCTTTGCCAGGATCTTCTCCACGCCCAGGAGTACTTCGTTGGTGTCGTGCAGCGAGGAACCGGCAGGCATCAGGTAATCCAACACGAAGCCACCCTCGTCCATCTCGGGGAGTAGATCGGAACCGAGCGATTGGTAGCAGAGGAATGAAACGCCAACCAGCGCAGCGCAACCCAACAGCAACATCAGAGGTTGACGCAGGGACAATCCCAACGCCGCCGTATAGGCGTTCGTCAATTTGCCCATGAAACCGGTTGTTGAGACATGACCGTGCGCGTCGGCAGTGGTGGAAGGTTCCAGCTTGCCGGAACGTTGCCGACGCAGCAGGTAGTGGCTCAACGCCGGGGTCCAAGTCAGCGCCAAGGCCAGGGAAGTCAAAAGCGAGGTTCCAACCGTCAGCGCCAGCGCCCGAAAGAAGGTACCCGTCACCCCGGTAATGGAGATCAGCGGCAGGAAAACGACGATCGGCGTAATGGTGGAGCCCAGCAGCGGCACCCGGATTTCCTTGAGCGCGCTGCGGATGGCGTCGCCGCGTGATTGCCCCGAGTCCCGGTGCATGACGATGTTTTCGACCACGACAATCGCGTCGTCGATGACCAACCCGACCGCAGCTGCCAGTCCGCCCAGCGTCATCAGGTCGAAGCTCTCTCCCAGCATGCGCAGCACGATCAGGGTAATGCCGATAGTGGCTGGAATCACGAGGCCAGCGACGATGGAACTGCCCCAGTCGCGCAGGAAAAGAACCAGGATGATGGCCGCAAAAACCAAGCCAATCAGGATGGCGTCACGCACGCTGGCGATGGAGTCGCGCACCAGTTGGGATTGGTCATAGAAGGCCTGAAGCTTCACACCCGGAGGCAGGGTGGTCCGGATCTGATCCAATTCCTTTGCCACCAAATCCGCCACTGCGACCGTATTGCCCGTGGGCTGCCGGAAGACGTTCAACAGCACTGCCGGTTTCCCGTTGGCCGTCACAATCGTATATACGGGCGCGACCGACGGGCCTACACTACCCAAATCGGCGATGCGGATGGGCACGCCTGCGGGTGACGTTTTCACCACCACGTTGGCGATTTCGTCCGGTGTCCGGGTTTGGCCAGTGACCAGCGCCAGGGACAGCTCGTGGTTGTTCTCGAGCAACCCGGGCGAATCAATCATGTTGCTGCGCGCGATGGCGTCCAGAATTCCCGGCACGGTCACCTGGGCCTGCAACATCTTTGCCGGATCCGGTTGCACCTGGAATTCGGGAACCTGCCCGCCTTGCAGTACCACCATCGACACGCCGGTGACCCTGTTCAGCCTCGGCTTGATCGAATAGTTGGCCAATTCCCAAAGCTTCGATTGCGGCATGCTGTCCGAGGTCAGGCTGTAGCCCAGAATCGGAAAGGCCGCAAATGTCAGGCGGTTGGCCGTCAGCTTGGCGGTCGGCGGGAGCGTCGTCTGCACGCGCGCCAAGGCCGCGTTCACGGACTGCAGCGTCTGGAACATGTCCACATTCCAGTTGAAGAAGAGGCTGACTTCGGCCGAGCCGCGGCTGGTATTGGAACGCACTGTTTCGAGTCCAGGAACGCTGTTCATGGCCTCTTCGATATTCCGCGTGACCGTAACATGCATCTGGTCGATGGGAGCCACGCCGTTGTCGACGCCTACCACGACGCGCGGGAAGTCGGTCGACGGGAATACCGCAACAGGAATCGAAAGCGCCAAATACGAGCCCATCGCCACCAGCGCGACAATGCTGAACAGGATGGGTCTGGAGAACCGCGCCGTCCAATGGTCGTGCGTCTGGTCTTCGGGGGGAGGAATGGGGGTCAGGTCACTCATTCATCGCCTACTTGTCGTCGTCGTCATCGTCAGCCGCAACCGGGGGTTCCACGATCTTGATCTTGGCCTTGTTTTCGAGGCCCAAGCCACCTGCAACGATGACCTTCTCGCCTTCGGAGACTCCGCTGATGATCTGGACGTTGTCGCCCTGCCGGACTCCAACATTGATGCGCCGTTCTCGCGCTGTATTGTCGGCCATGGCGATCATCACCTTCTCGCCGCCTTCATCGAAGTTCAGGATCGCCGATACAGGGACGATGGTCACATCCTTCAAGGTTTCGGCCTTGATGGAAACCCGCACCGTGCCGCCAGGTTTCAGCTTCTCCTCTTCGTTGGGCGCCTGGACCCAGACCTCGATCGTGGTGGTCGCCGGATCCACGGCGGGGCTGACAACCGTAACCCTGCCCGCGATATTGCCGTCCGGTCCAGCCAATGTGGCCGGGCTGCCGACTTTGATAAACGCCGCGTCCCTCACCGGAATATTTGCGCGCGCCACAACCTGCGAAATATCGACAATCGAGAGCAACGGCGCGCCAGGTGCCGCCATTTCACCGGGGTACACCGGACGGTCGGAAACGACGCCCGAAATCGGCGTGGTGATCTGCGCGTAGGAAAGCTGTGCGGTGGCCGAGTCCAAATGCGCCTTGGCGGCGTCCATCTGGGACTGGGCTGCCTGCAACTGTTGGCGCTGTCCGACCGAATTCAGAGTCTGCAAATGCCGCTGCGCCGTATCGAACTGGGTCTGGGCTTGAACCATGGAAACCTGCGCATCGTCCACCAGCTTGCGCGCCAACGCCCCCTGCTTTACCAGCTCAACCCGGCTTTCATAGACCCTCTTGGCTGCTTCCAGTGCCTGACGGAAAGCCGTGACGTCGGCTTCGGCCTTGGTCTTGTCGTCCACCGCCGTGGCACCGCGCAAACCCTGGTACTGCGCTTGGGTCTGCTCATGGAGGCTCTTGCTTTCGGCTACGGCCGCGGTCAAATCGCGGCTCTCCAGCTCGGCTACAACCTGACCGGCCTTCACGTGGTCGCCCCGGTTTACCAGCACCCGCTTCACCGGCGCCGAAATTTTGGGAGTGACGTTGGCTTGGTTGATGGGATAGAGTACCGCGTCGCTTTCCACCACGCGGTCAATCGGACCGCTGCGGACGTTCACCACTTGGACAGGAACAGGTGGTTCCGCCTCTGCCTCGGCCTTCTTTTCCGTTTTGCCGCAGGCGCTACAAAACAAAGCCAGTGCCAGTCCGGCTGGCAACAGGTGCTTCCAATTCGTTGGCATATTAGAGGGTCCCCGTCAGAGTCTGAATATTGGCGATGGCGATTCGGTAGCGGGCCAAGCCGTCGTCGTAGGCGTTTCGTGCCTGGGTCACCGTGGATTGGGCGTCGACCACCTCCAGCGTGACCGCTTCACCAGCCTGGTAGCGAAGCAGTGTCAGCCGCAAGCTCTCCGCTGCCAAATCCACCGAAGTTTTCAGCGATTCAATCTGTGCCTTTGCTGCGTCGGCCTCGGCATAGGCGGCGGCAATGTTGCCCTGGAGGGTGCGCTCGGCCAGGGTGAGGTCGAGCTTGGCCTGGGTGCGCCGCAGTTCCGCTTGGGCGATCTTGCTCTTCGTCGTTCCCCAATTCCACACCGGGATGTTGAGCGTGATCTGGCCGGAGTATCCAAGGTTGCGGCGGCGTTCGTCGTCACGGATTCCGTAGGCGGCGAAAACATTGGCGTTGATGCCGTAGAAAAAGTCGATGGAAAGTGAGGGCAAGTAGCCGTAGCGCGCCACACCGACGTCGTAACCGGCCGACTCCACAACGGACCGGGCAACATGGAGCTCCGGACTCGACGCGGATGCCTTGGCCTTGGCATCGTCCACCGGCGGCGCGGGTTCGGCGCTTGCCAAGTCATCCTCGACCTCGAAGTTGGAGCTGAAATTGGGGAAAATCAGGACGCCGAGTCCGATCTTGGCCTTCTCAATCGCTGAGACCGCGTCCTGCAGGTCACGCTGACGCTGCTGGAGCTGGATTCGTGCCTTGATGACATCGGACTTGGCCGCTTCCCCGCCTTTTTCCTGCTTGTCGGTGATGTCGAGGAACTGCTCGGCCTCCCGGAGGCTGCGCTGGGCGTTGCCGAACTTGCGCCCGGCGGAAACGATGGCGTAGTAGCCCTGGATCACGGTGGCGTTGATGCCTCGAGCTGCGATTTCGACACGGGCCTTCGCGGCCGCTTCATTCGCAGCTGCGCGGTTGATTTCACCCTTGCGGAACACGGCCAGCACTTCCTGGTGCACCTGCGCCTGTTCGTTGTAGACGTGCAGGCCGTCGTTTGCCACAAACACCCCGGATGTGGTGCCGTTGCCCTCGGTATGGATGTACTGGTTGAATGCGTTGACCGTGGGGAGGCGTCCTGCGCGGGCCTGCAGCGAATCCTCCTTGGCCTGCTGGACTCCGAGGTTGGCCGAGGTCACCTGCCCGCCATATTGCCGAGCCCGCGAAATCGCGTCGGCCAAGGTGATCTTCGGAGACGGCTGGGGTGTCACCGTTTGGGCGAGCCCCGACCCGGCGGCCAGGCAGAGCAAGATGTGTCGGATTCTGGTCGGGTTCATGTCGCTGGTCTGCGGAAGTTTCCTCCGGCAGTTTACCAGTCCACCATTTCAGCCTGAAGAATGGCTGAACGCGGCTACCGCGCCAAGGCCACAGCCAAGAGCAGTGCGCGCTGTGTCCCCAGATAGGAATCCTTGGTGTCGAACGTCTCGTCCAGCGAGTGGTTGGCCGTTCCCTGGCCGCCGCCGCCAATCGTGACCGCCGGAATTCCGAGATTCATCGGAACATTCGAGTCCGTGGAACCCTCGCCCGCGGTGGCGCTTGGATTGAAGAGCTTCGTCACTTCCATCGAGGTCTTGACGATGGCCGAATCGGCGGGCGTGCTTCCGGCGGGTCGGTACCCCACCAAAGCGTTGTCAACAGAAACCGGTCCCCGCCCCTTCCAACGCTTGTTTTCCTCATCGACGGCCTGCTGCACCGCCCGCTTGTACTTGGCATGGATCGTTTCGAGCGAATCCTTGTCCGAGGAGCGCATGTCGACCTCCATCCAGCCTTCGAACGGGATCGAGTTGACCGACGTGCCGCCTCCGACCCGCCCCACGTTGAACGTGGTCTTGGGGGTGGTGGGAACCTCAAACTCATCAATCTTCGCGATCGCCCGCCCCATGGCCTGGATCGGGTTCGCCAGCCCGAATGCTCCAAAACTATGCCCGCCGGGGCCCTTGAATGTGGCGCGGTAGCGGTAGCTGCCGACTCCCACGTTTGTGACCCGGAGCCCCACGCCGTCCACCGAAACAAACTTGTCGATCTGGCCCTTCAGGGTTACGTTGAACAGTTCCTTGGTGCCGCGAAGGTCGCCGAGGCCTTCCTCGCCTGTGTCGGCGACGAATGTAATCGTGCCCGGCGTTTGGACCTTCGCCTCGTCCAAGGCTCGAATCACGCCCAGCATCACGGCCAAGCCGCGGCAGTCATCGGCAATCCCAGGTGCGGCAAGGATGTCGCCGTTGCGCTTTACCTTCACATCGGTGCCCTCGGGAAAGACGGTGTCGAGATGGGCCTGGAACAGCAGATTGGGGTGCGCGGACACGCCGGGTCGAACCCCGATCACATTTCCCGCCTTGTCGATCCGGACGTCCTTCAGACCGGCCTGCTCAAAGAGGCGCTTGAATTCCAGGCCGCGAGCCTCTTCATGGAATGGAGGCGCAGGGATCTCGCAGACCCGGATCTGTTCATCAATGAAGTGTGCTTCGTTGCGCTTGGCTGCGTCCAGTGCGGCCCGGACGGTCGGGTCCGCCATGAGTGCGGTGGCGGATTGGCCTTGGAGCGCGGATTCAGCCAAAGAGCAAAGGATCAAAAAAAGGACTGCGCGATGCATGACCCATTCTAATGGGGTCCGTGCGGGTCCAGCTAGATTGCAGCGTCGCTACCGCTGCGAAGGCGGCGAAGGAGGTCGAAATACTGCATGACACGCCCCCGGAAAAATACGCCCAGGACAAACAGGTAGCCCGCGGCACCCAACGCGACCTCCGTAGCCAGATGGCCTTTGAAACCCCACGATACTGCAACGGGTAGCGATTTCGCCAAGAGAACCGCCGCTGTCATGGACACGGATCCGGCAACGGATGGCAGCAGGGCGTTCAGGTAGGCTCGGACTCCACATCCAACCGCTTGGACCGCTTGGAAGGTCCCAGCAAACACGTTGAGCGGCGACATAACCAGCCAAGTCAAGGCAACAGCACCCACACCCCACCGCGACGCAATCCAAAATGCACCCGGCATGACCACGAAACCGACGATAGCGTTCCGCATGGCCCAGCGAGTTTTCCGTTGTGCGGTCAGGACCTGCCCGTTCAAATAGCTGAGCGCGCGAATTCCGGCATAGACCGCGATCCACCGCAAGGGCTCGATGGTCGCATTCCATTTGGTCGGTCCCAACAGGACATGCACCGCATCGGGCGCGACCAAGGCAAGACCGAATGCCAAAGGAAACAGGACCATCGTCAGCCCCTGTGTCAGAAGCAGGAAGTAACGGACCGTGAGTTCCTTGTCGGCTTGGATGCGGGCAAAAAGGGGGCCCGTCACCCGCATCAGCATGGTGCCGATCTTTTCCACGGGTGTATATGCCAAACTATTGGCGATTCGATAAGCTCCAACGCTCGCCTGTCCGAGTGTGCGACCCACAACGATGCTGTCAGCGAGCGACATGATGCTTCCGGCAATCCGCTGCGTTGCTACTTCCATACCGAACTTCAATGGCTCGGCAATTTCCGCCCATCGTGGCATTTGGAAGCGGGTCGGTTTCCAATAGAACAGTAGGGCTACCGCGCAAGACCTCCCGGCCAAGTTCCCAGCGGCGATTGCCCAGTATCCCATTCCGCGATAGGCACAAAACACTGTACAAGTTGCTGTAGTGAGTGCTTGGATCGATTCGGCCAGAGAAAGCTTCCGGTAATCCAAGTCCTTCTGGAGCAGCGCCAGCGGAACAGACTCCAAACCAGTGAGCAAAAAGGTAACACTCACAACCTGAACCACAGCTTCCAGTGCAGGAGTGTGGAAGAACTTGGCAAGCAATGGGGCTGCAACGAACGACAGCGCCATTCCGAGAAACCCGAACAAAGTGGCCACGCTGGCAATTTGCGCCACAATTTCTGCCGCCATTTCCCGCATCTGGAGTACGGCCATGCCGATGCCGAACTCGGCCATGACGTTTGCAACGATGAAGTAAATGCCAGCCATCTCGGCGATTCCAAAATCGTCGGGAGACAGCAAACGAGCCGCGACGATCGTGGATGGCCAGGAGACCAGCTGGGAAATCCATTTCGCAGCTGCGGTCCAAGCCAAGCCACCAACGACCTTTTTGTGCAAACTCTTGCGTTCGCTGTCGGCCAGTGCCCTGTTGTCCGGGCGATTGGTGCTCATCTCAAGCCTGGGATACGAACGTACTCCGGAGGACCGATCTCACACGTTGTCCGGCGCTGCCATCCCAATATTCAGGGATGGATGCCGGACGATCATCGTGCTTGGAATCGGCCCATGCGGCCAGAATCGAATCGCGCGAGGTTCCTGCCAACCGATTGGTGCCGCACTCCACCGTGCTCGGCCGCTCGGTATTGTCCCGGAGAGTCAGGCAGGGAACGCCCAGCACAGTCGTCTCCTCTTGAATTCCGCCTGAATCGGTCAGTACAACTGCGCTTCCGGCCTGCAGACAGAGGAAATCCAAGTACCCCAGCGGCTCCAGTACGTGTATGTTTTCGGGGAGTCCTGCACCGCTGGTCAGCTTGCTCCGGGTTCTTGGGTGCATCGGCCAGTAGAGGGGAACCTCCTTGGCGATTTCGGCCAGGGCCGACAGGATTTCGGCCAACTGGGCCGGGTTGTCCACATTTGCCGGCCGGTGCAGGGTCACCATGCCGTACTTTTCATGCTGGATCAAACGCTGGCGCGCGTCCGATGCCAAGGCCTGGCTCAGGTGGCTCCGCAACGAATCGATCATCAGGTTGCCCACCATGTGGATTTTTGCGGGACCGACGCCTTCCCGCAGCAGGTTCCGGCGACCGCTCTCCTCTGTTACCAGGTAGAGATCCGTGATTGCATCCGTCGCCAGCCGGTTGATCTCTTCCGGCATGGTCCGGTCGAAGCTTCGCAGGCCCGCTTCGATGTGGATGACACAAATGCCGAGCTTGCTCGCCGCCAATGCTGCAGCCACCGTCGAGTTGACATCGCCAACCACAATCACGGCGGCAGGCTGTTCGGCGATCAGCACAGGCTCGATGCGCTTCAGGATCTCACCCGTCTGCTGGGCGTGGGATCCGGAACCGGCTTCCAAGTGGTAAGCCGGGGCGGGCAGGCCCAAGTCATCGAAAAACTGCCCCGACATTGCATAGTCGTAATGCTGGCCCGTATGCACCAGTATGGGGGCAAAATCCGTATCCCCGGCCAACGCGGCGAACAAGGGCGCGACCTTCATGAAGTTCGGTCTAGCGCCGGCGACAACAACTAGTTTGACTGGCATCTCCATTTTCAATTGGATCATGAGCGGGCCGACGATGGAGTCTCGGAGCCCGTAGCAGCGGGAATCATAAGAAAGTTATAAACTGACATTGGGCGCAAACTGAGGTCGGCGGTGCCATGGGTGCGACCATAGAAGCTGATCTCCTAGGCAGCGCACGTAGGTATGAGCAACTCACTGAAGCAGGCCGTGCTGAAAACACTTCGGGCAACCGGGGTATTTGCGGCATCGACACGTTTCAGGAGGCGTGACAAGCTCGTGATTCTCTGCTACCACGGAATCTCGTTGCGCGACGAGCATTTGTGGGAGGGCGGGCTATACATGCCCGTGGAACTTTTTCGCCAACGAATGGCCTTCCTGCACGCTTGGGGTGCCAACGTCCTGCCCTTGTCGGAAGCGGTTGTCCGGCTTCGCGAAAACACTTTGCCGCCCAAGAGCGTCGTGATCACGTTTGACGACGGATTCTACGATTTCTACCTGAAGGCGCTCCCCGCCATGCGGGAGTTTGACTTCCCGTCCACGCTTTATTTGACGACTTGGTACACCAAGCACAAGCTGCCTGTGTTTACCCTCATGGTCAAGTACCTGTTGTGGAAGAGTGGCAAGCCCGAGTTCGCCGACCCCGAGGCCCGCGAGCATGCCGTGGCCCGCTATGCCGAACAAGCGGATTCGGAACATTTGACCCCCGAACAGTGCGACCAGGTGTCACGTCAATTGGCAGAGCGCATCGGGATCGACTACGATTCCATCCTCGAGGATCGCCTGTTCCAATTGATGACCCCCGAAGAGGCTGCGGTGGCGGCAAAATCCAAGGTCGACATCCAGCTGCACACCCACAGGCACCGGACGCCACATGACCGCGACCTCTTCGTGCGTGAGATTCACGACAATGCCAAGTTCGTGGAGGCTATCACCGGGCTGGCGCCACAGCATTTCTGCTATCCCAGCGGTGTGACGTCCCCGGAGTTCCTGCCTTGGCTTCGTCAATGCGGAATTCAAAGTGCCACCACCTGCGAACATGGCGTGGCGACGCGTGACGACGATCCACTCCTGCTTCCACGCTACCTGGATGGCTGTGCAGTCACTGAACTGGACTTCGAGAGCTGGCTCTCGGGCGTACGCTAAAATCGCGTCGTACCATATTTATTTGAGCAATCTTCCGCCCAAGCTCGCAAGCACCCGAGCCTTGGCGTTGCGGGTCAACTGTTTCCCGAGATTCCGCCCGTGATCCGAATTCTAAGAACCGTCATCCCGGCCCGCACTGCGATATTGGCTCTTGCTGAAACGCTGGCAATTGTTGCCTGCTTCCTGCTCGCCTCCTGGCTGGATCCCGATATCTCGGATTTCACCTCGTTCCTGCAGTACGATGCCGGTGTCTGGCGCATTCTGCTTGTGACCGGAACGATAGTCACGGGATTGATTCTGAGGGGTCTCTATTCCCAAGTTCCCCGATCGGCTGTGGCGCAGCTTGAAGAGCTTTGCGTCGTATTTGGAATCACCGTGATCGGGCAGGGCTTGGTGGACTACGCTCTCCCGGGGCTCACTATCCCGCGCAAGGTGATGGTCGGCGGCGGAATATTGTCCATGGTCGCAATTTGGGTCCTCCGCTTGTTGGCCGGGGCCCCTGGCAAGGGTGCGATCTCCACTACCAAGGTGCTGTTTCTAGGCTATTCGCCAACTGTCGACGTCCTTGTATCCGCATTCTTGGCGCGGCCGGAATACGGCTGGCAACCTCTCGGATTCCTAAGCACGCAGCCGTCCGAGAACAATGGACGTCACCTGTTACACCAAACACCGTGTCTCGGCTCCATGGAGGACTTGGATGCTGTCGTCGAGACCCACAGGCCGCAATGGATCGTAATAGCCCGCAGATCCGACATCAAGCCCAAGTGGACCGAGGAATTTTTGGAGTTGAGATTCGGCGGTGTACACGTGGAGGAGGCGGCTGCCCTTTATGAAAGAACTTTCGGCCGCGTTTGCATCGCCGAAATCTGGCCCCACAAGCTGATCTTCACCGACGCCTTCGAATCTGCGCCGCTCAATCGCCGACTGTCCGTAGCCTTGTCGTGGGCTGTCACGGTGCTTTGCCTCGTACCTGCAATCTTCCTAGTTCCCCTCATAGCCGTCCTGCTGCGCCTAGCCTCAAAGGGGCCGATCATCAGGAGAGACCGTGTGTCCGGGATCGGCAATAAACCGTTTGTTCGTCATAGCTTTCAATGCCATCACGCCGATGGAAGCGAAACGCGAATCGGCTCGTGGCTACTCCGCTCGGGCCTTTATCGGCTGCCGGGTTTATTTGACGTTCTTGCCGGCAAGATGGCTCTGATCGGTCCCAGACCGGACCGGCAGGAATACGGCAATGCCATTGCCAGCGCGGTTCCGTTCTATCTCCAGCGGCAACGAGTAAAACCAGGGCTGACAGGTTGGCAGCAGATCCACGCCTCGAAGGGGGCCGAAACCGGGAGTGTGCCGGGACGGCAGGACAACGAGGATGTGGTGAGCAAGCTCGAATTCGATCTCTACTACGTTCGGCACGTCTCTGTTGCCTTGGACATCGCCATCATCGTGCGCTCCGTCCGACGTGTTCTTTTCGGCGAGATTCGGGCCGTCTAGCTATTTCGTTCCGGCGGCCTTGTCTGTGGTGGTGGGCTTCCAGATCCAAGTGGAGGGCAGCACAAAGACAAAAACCGCGCAAAGTGCCGCCGCGTTCATGACGAGAAATGTACGGGCCGGAGACGACAAGCGCTTCAGTTTGAATCCAACCGGCACAAAAGTGTTGCTCGCAGCCAGAGCCACAGGCAGCAGCTCCAACGCCAACAGCACGGAGCGCCAGAGACTTCCAGGCATTGCCATGGTCGCGCCAAACACAGCCAGCAGCATCCAGGGCAGGGCAATTCGGCTGAACTTGTGCGAGAGAAAGTGGATGCGCATCCGGCTGGAGGTGAACAGGGCTGGATGGCGGGCAAACACCTGCCACAGTCCGGCCAGCGTTCGGAAGCGCCGCCGGAACTCGGTTCCGGCGACAGCGGGATAGTCGTAGGCGATGGCTGCCGGGTCGAACACTACCCGGTATCCCTGAAAAAAAGCGCGCAGCGGCATCACAGCATCGTCCGTAAGGGTGTCCGGCGGCAGTGGCGCGACCAACGAACGTCGAATTGCGTAGATGCAGCCGGTTGTATTGAAGAGCGAATCAATTTCAGATTGCCGAGTCCTGGCCCAAATTTCATAGCGCCAGTAGAGGTCCATGTCGGCTTGCTCGCCGGAATCCCCCCGCAACAGGACCATTTCGCCTGTGACCGCCCCGACGGTGGGGTCAGCGAAATTCGCAGCCAGATGGCTGAGTGCGGTTGGCTCCAGCGGCTGCCGTACGTCGGTGAGGAATATGATTTCACCTGTAAGGGCGGACATCGCAAGGTTCAGCGCCGCTGCCTTGCCGCCCCTTGGAGCCCGCAGCAACGATATGGGTGCGCCATCGGGATGCTCGGCCGCGAACTGTTTCACCAGTTCGTCCGTGGCGTCCGTCGATCCGTCCGAGACGATTACGATATCGTACTTGTCTGGTGGATAGCTGAGCCCCCGCAGGACCTCCAACTTCCGAACGATTTGACTGGCACCATTGTAAACTGCAACCACAATGGTGACGGTCGGCTGGAACGCCGGATCCTTGGCAACTGGAGGGCGTACACGCCAATTGACCTTGGCTAACAGCAGTGGATAGCCAATGATCATATAGACGGCGCAGAGCATCGCCAGAAGGGCAATCAAGTAGCTCGGGTGCATGGTTTCAGCCAATCCCGTGTCCGGCATTCAGAGCGACGCCGGGTCGCCGGGAAACGCGGGCCTTTCTGCCTCCCACCAGGGCATTCACAAGGATCTCGACATCCATCCAAAGGGAGCCCTGCTTGATGTAGTAGAGGTCGTACTCGATAGTATCCGTCTCCGACGATGACTTTCCACCCAGCCCGGGTGTTGGCTCCTGGGTCTGCGCCCACCCGATGATGCCGGGCTTGACCGAAAACCGGTGCGAGAAAAATGGCATCGCCGCAGTCAAAGCGTCCGCGAAAATCAGACGGACCGGTCTGGGCCCAACCAGCGCCATTTCCCCGCGAACAACGTTGAACAGTTGCGGAAGATCCGCCAGCCTCCAACGCTCAAGACGCTCACCGAAGCGGGACGGCAGGCCGCTACCATCCGCCCGCATGGTTCGAAACCGCTGCCTACGAAACGGAATGTGCTGGAATCCGGCACATTCCACGCTCTCAATAATGGGGCCCGGACCGTCGCCGAACCAAATCCCCAAACTGACCAGGAGGAGCAGGGGCGAGAGGGTGAGCAGGAAAAAGAGGCCTATCAAATTGTTGTAGACCGCCTGGATCGCCATCGTTCTCGCGTCGCCCCGCAAGGAGGCCGAGAGCAGGAAGTCCATCGGCCGGAGACGAGTGCAGCAAATCCTTGAAAACATGGCCTCGTACACAGATGGTGCGTCCTCGACGATAATGCCGGAGGATTTCGCCTTCAACAGAAACTCGGGAGACACCAAGCGCGACCACTGGACGGTCCCCACCAAAATATTGGTGGGTCGCTCTCGTTCCATGAACTCCGGGATCTCCGATGGGGAGACGCGCAAGGCAGCGCCCAAATCCGGATTCGCATCGTCTGGATCGGGCACATACCCGCGGATCTGATCGCCCAGCAGCATGGCGATCCGCACCGTCGCCGTGTCGCATCCGATCAGCAGCGTCTTCCTTGCCGCGATTCGCTTTCCGGCCAACAAGTATTGCGCACCCGAAACAAGCGCGGCCGCCACCATGCTTCCAGCGACTACAAGAAACGGTGTTCTGCGCATATACAGCGCATAAGTCATGATCGAGTGCAGAATCAGGTTCAGTCCGGAGCCCAGAAACGAACGTTCCAGAAAGGCCGTCACGGCACCACCAAGATCGTCGCCCTGGGCCGCGGTCAACTGCAGTGCCAGCCAAAACACCAGCGAGGAGGCAAGGGTACCGATTACCGCCTCACCAAGCTCCAGTCCGCCCCCGATCACCAAACTGTGAACGGCCAACGCGATTGAAAAGCCCGCGACTGAGAGCAGCAGGTCGAACAGCGGGCGATGTTGCGGGGATGGGTTCATCGGGCTCGGCTGTCGGAATTGCCCGTGGATTGGTGGGAACTGAACGTCCGTCGGACCAACGCCGTAAGCTCGGTCAGGTCCACCGGATTTCCTCCAGCCTGCGAGGCGCCCTCAATTTGGACCGATTGGAGGTCATCCAAACGAATCGAAAGGGACCACTCTGGGGGAATGGCGGCCAGCACCAGTTCGAACGAGTCGTTTTCGGCGACAAGGTCGACCGAAACCCGGTGCCACCCCTCTGCACGACCAAACGCGCACAAGGCATCCCGCCACTGAACCGTATTCTGCGCAGCTTCCAATTTCTCGCCCAGCTCGCGGAGTTTGAGCTCCCGCGCTACCTCCCGACGGAAACCTCCTTTGAACAGCAAATTTCCTGCCACCTCAAATTCAGCGTAGCGCAATTGCCTGATGCCAGCCCAGCAGGCTAGGCAAAATCCGAGGACTACCGCCAGATGATAGCCACCTAGTACCGGCTTGTATCCCAGAAGAACCGCGAAAAGGCCACCGGTAAACGCAAATCCGTACAAAACTACGGCGCTCTGGCGTACTGAAAGACCCCGGTTGAGCAACCGGTGGTGCGTGTGGCCGCGATCGGCTTGGAACACGGGCTGGCCCTTCACGGAGCGCCGCGCAATCGAGAGAAGCACGTCCAGCAGCGGCACGGCCATAGCGAGGAAGGGGACCAAGCTGCTTGCGAACGTCGTTTCATGGCTTGCCCAGACCAAGCCGTAACAGCCAGTCAGGAAGCCGATCAGCAGAGCGCCGGAGTCCCCCAGGAACACTGTGGCAGGGTTGAAATTGTAGAGCAGGAAGCCCAGCAGGGCCCCGGCGAGGGGGATTGCCGCGACCGCCAGCATGGGAATATCCTCAATTCTCGCCGCGGCGAAGAATGCCAGGGTGGCGAAAAAGCCCATTCCGGCGCACAGGCCATCCAATCCATCGATAAGATTCAGGGCATTGGTGGTAAACAGCAGCCAGATTACTGAGAGCGGGAATCCCACCCAGCCCGGCAGCGCAATTCCAGCCAGCGATTCCAGTTTGATTCCGTAGGCCCAAGCCAAGCTGGCGGCCACAATCTGACCCGACAGCTTGACCTTCGGGCTCAGATCGAAGAAGTCGTCAATCAAGCCCGTTAGGAAGATTGCGGTTGCGGCGGGGAGTATCGAAAGAACCTCGCCCGCGGGTCCCGGCGGGTCGGGAAACTTCAAGAGAAGGATGGTGGACACGTAGGCCGCCATGATCGGGATCCCGCCCACGCGCGGGATCGGATAAGCATGCACTTTGCGTTTGCCGGGCCGGTCCACCACGTTGTACGCGCGGAAAATGTCCCGCACGATCGGCGTCAATACAAATGCGATTAGGAATGCGCGTCCCAGCGCAAGCCAAAGGTCCGCTGGATTCATTCCTGCCCCTCAATGGCGCGATGGACGTCAACCGCGGTACCCGAGCCGACCATTTCCCATGCCAATTTAGACCTCGGAGCGGCGCCAAACGCGCGCTATTTCGGCTAGCACTTCCCGGTCCAGCCTATGTTCGACGGTTATCCGAATTCTATTTTCGTCCACCGAGCGGACCTCACCCAGGCAGATGGTGGCGGCGGTGGTGACTTCGACCAAATCGGCCACGGAGAAGCGGCTGGGCTCAGCCGCCAAGGGCGCTATGTCCAAGTTCGCGTTCGCAAGGGCGAGCAGCACAGCTGGCACCGCGTCTCCGGAGGGAAGCCGTCGGACCATAACCCGTTCATTCTGCTCAGGGAACACTCACTGCCAGTGTATCGCGCCACAAGGCCTGGTGGTACTGGGCGGTGGGTTGCGGTACCGTGAACACATGTCGCGCAGACAATTTCTCTCTACCGCCGCCGGTGCAGCCATTGCATTTCGGAACACGTCCACGGCGCTGGCCCAAAAGGCGGCTCTATCTACCGCCGGTCGTCCCGCCCTCGACGTCGCACGAGACGAGGACTTTTGGTTCCACGTCCGGGATGCGTTCACAATTGACCGTACTTTGATCAATTTGAACAACGGTGGTGTCTCACCCGCCCCCCGCATCGTGATGGACACCGAGATCCGTTATCTCGAAATGCAAAATATGAATCCGACCTACTATATGTGGCGGATTTTGGATCCCGGCGTGGAAACCTGCCGACGCCGTTTGGCACAGTGTTTTGGTTGCGATCCCGAAGAAATTGCCATCACCCGGAATGCCAGCGAGGCCCTCGAAATCGTGCAATTCGGCTTGGACCTGAAGCCCGGCGACGAGGTGATCACCACCAACCAGGACTACCCGCGCATGATCACCTCATGGCAACAGCGCGAACGCCGCGACGGCATCGTCCTGAAGCAGTTGAAATTCCCGGTTCCGGTTCCCGGCGGCCTCGATTTCCTGTACAACCTGGTCAAGGACGCGATCACTCCGAAGACGAAGGTGATTCACATCTGCCAAATCACCAACCGCACCGGCCAGATCTTTCCCGTGAAGGAAATCTGCAAGCTCGGCCGCGAACGGGGTATCGAGGTGATTGTCGACGGCGCGCACGC
>CAITMP010000084.1 GCA_903893525.1 uncultured Acidobacteriia bacterium
CGGCTCGCGTAGGGTATTTCTCGCGGAATTTTTCACCTGTCCGTAAAGTTCTGACGGTCCGTTGCCGATAGACTTTATGTGAACACAATCGCAACGGCAACGATTTGGTGCGGGAGGCGCAATCGATGAGATTCGCCGCCCGCCCGACGTTTGTACACCCCCCCAACCTTCCAGACCCCGCAACCCAGGCTCCAACCCCGCCGAGTGCTCCTGAGCCGTGGAGCTTTCCAGACACATCCGCAGCCTCCTTGGATAATCCAGCGGGTTCCACGAAGAACCGGTCCGGCCAAGGCTCGGGAGCCGGTCAACGTTACGAGGCTGAGATCCGCTTTCTATCCCTGTTGGTCGAAAAGCATCGGCGCTCCACGGACTCCAACGGTCTGAAGGCCTGTGAGTTCGTCACCTCCAAGCTTTCCGATGCCTCAAGAGCCGTTGCAATCGGAGACGAGGAGGGTGCGTGGTTCCATGTGTTCGGTGCCGCCTCCCTTTGCCGCTCCTTCGATATCGATTCCCAAAAAATTGAACAGGTGATCGCTCGCCTGAATAACTTGTTGAAATAGCTGACCGGCAACCATTAAAGCCAGTAGTCAAGAAAAGGATTCAATATGAGTACTATGGGGCCTTTGAGCCACGATCGCGTCGGTGCCGTCATCAGGACCGCCACACAAGACGTTTTTTCCACCATGTTGGGCTTGCCAATTGCCAGCGGTGACACCGCCGTCCGTGCCCTCCCAGCCGGAGCACGGTCAGCAGTTGCCGCTCTGCTGGGACTGACCGGTGAATGGGTCGGCTCCGGCCAGGTCACCTGCGAACCATCGCTGGCCTGCAAGATTGCTTCCGCCATGTTGATGGCAGAGTACGAAGCCGTTGACGACGACGTCCTAGACGCGGTTGCCGAAGTCGCCAACATGATTGTGGGCAATATCAAGAACACAATTGAGGAGGATCTCGGGCCGATGGGGCTAAGCACCCCGACCGTCGTCTCCGGATGTGATTTCGAAACCCGCATTCCCGGAAATCCAGACTGGGTTGTAGTCCCCTTTGAATGCTGCGGAGAGGCGATGACGGTCCAGTTGGTCCTAGCCCCGGCCTCGGGCTCCGTTAGAAAGCGAATGATGATGCCCGTAGCCGAGCTGGAACTGGCCTGCGTCGGCTAACCCCGCTTTTGTGGGGCAGCCATTCTTGGCTGCAGCCGACTTTCAGTCGGCTCCAACCGTACAGCTCGGTGCGCCAGCAGAAATAGTTCGTTGGAAGGTTGTGGCGACAGCGCTGCATACGAGATATACTTTGCAGGGATTGCCATGAATCGAACAATCAACGTGTCCGTAAACGGCAAGCGCCACACCCATGAGGTGGAGCCGCGCTTATTGCTGATTCACTACCTGCGGGAGGTCATCGGCCTCACAGGCACCCATATGGGGTGCGAAACATCGCTGTGCGGTGCCTGTACGGTCGAGGTGGATGGAAAAGCCGTAAAAAGCTGCACCATGTTTGCCGTCCAGGCCGATGGAACAGAGGTGCTGACCGTGGAAGGGCTCGCGGCTTCGGACGGAAAACTGCATCCGATCCAAGAGGCTTTCTGGAACGAGCACGCTCTCCAATGCGGCTTCTGCACCCCCGGAATGATCATGGTTTCCAAGCAGATTCTGGATCGCAATCCCGATCCCACCGACGCTGAGATCCGCGAAGGGCTCGACGGCAATCTGTGCCGGTGCACCGGCTACCAACACATCGTGAACGCGGTGCGCACCGCGGCAAAGGCGGGGGTCTAACCATGCCTCTCAGCTCAATCGTTAAACTCGAAAAATTAGTCGGCAAGCGGCTGCGTCGGCGGGAAGACCCCCGTCTGATCACAGGAACCGCCACCTATGTCGAAGATGTAAAACTACCGAATCTGCATCACGCCGTGATTGTCCGCAGCCCCCACGGTGCGGCCAACATTCGGTCCATCGATATCTCGAAGGCCCAAGCCTTGCCCGGCGTCCTCGCCGTTTATACCGGCAAGGATATTGTCGGCGTGGGAACAGTACCCTGCGGCGCGGACTTGCCGGGCCTGCGTCGTCCCGCCCACCACATCTTGGCTCAGGACCGTGTCTACCTGGTCGGCCACCCGGTTGCCGTCGTCGTGGCGGCGGACCGTTACATCGCAGCCGACGGAGCCGATTTGGTCGAGGTTGACTACGACGTTCTCCAAGCCGTAACCGACCCCGAAAAGGCTCTAGCTCCCGGAGCACCCGCAGTCCACCCCGAATGGCCGGACAACATTGCGTTCACCTTCCACCAGAACGGTGGAGACATTGACGCCGCATTTGCCGAGGCCGAAGTCGTCGTCAAGCAACGGATCACCAGCCAGCGGCTTGTCCCCAACGCCATGGAAACCCGCGGCGTCGTCGCTGATTGGAAATCCAACGACCGCTCCCTGACGGTGTACACCTCTACCCAGATCCCCCACTTGGCCCGCACCCTGCTCGCCGGAATGCTTGGGATCGAGGAAAACCGCTTCCGACTCATTGCCCCGGAGGTCGGCGGCGGCTTCGGCTCCAAGCTGAACGTGTACGCCGAGGAAGCACTCATGGGCTGGATCTCGATGCAACTCGGCCTGCCCGTCAAGTGGATCGAATCACGCCGCGAGAACTTCATGGTCACGATCCACGGCCGCGGCCACGTCGATTACCTCGAAATCGCAGCCAAGCGCGACGGCACTATCCTCGGTCTCAAGCTCAAGCTGATCCAGGATCTCGGTGCCTACCACCAATTGCTGACTCCGGCGATCCCGACCCTCAGCGTCCTCATGATGCCGGGACTCTACAACTTCCGCAACATCCAAGCGGAAATCATCGGCACCTTCACCAACTGCGTTCCCACAGATGCCTACCGTGGTGCCGGACGCCCCGAAGCCACCCACGGCATCGAGCGCATGGTCGATATCCTGGCCGCCGAACTGAACATGGATCCCGCCGAGATCCGCTTCAAGAACTTCGTCCGGCCCGAGCAGTTCCCGTTCCCGACCGCAACCGGTCTCAACTACGACTCGGGCGACTACGCCAACACGTTCCAGAAGGCCCTCGACACCATCGATTACCAAGGCCTCCGCCAACAACAGGCCCAGGCGCGGGCCGCCGGACGCCTCATGGGCATCGGCATCTCAACCTATGGCGAAATCTGCGCCATGGGCCCGTCCGTGGCCACCCCCGCCGGCGGCTGGGAAAGCGCCACCGTCAAGTTCGAACCCAGTGGCAAAGTGACGGTCCTAACCGGTACCTCGCCCCACGGCCAAGGCCAGGAAACCACTTTCGCCCAGCTGACTGCCGACGAACTCGGTGTTCCCATAGACGACATCGTCGTCCTCCACGGCGACACCTCCATCGTCCAGTACGGCATCGGAACATTCGGAAGCCGCAACACTGCCGTCGGCGGTGCAGCCCTCTTCTACGCCCTCCAAGACATGAAGGAAAAGCTGAAGAAGTTCGGTGCCGCGATGTTGAAAGCCGACGAAGTCATCTTGGATGACGGCCACTGCCTCAATCCCACAACCGGTGAATCCGTAACAGTTCAACAAATCGCCGGTGCCGCCTACCGCGGCATCGTCATACCCAAGGGAATGGATCCCGGTTTGGTAGTCACCAAGTTTTGGGAACCGCCGAATTTCACCTACCCCTTCGGAGCCCACATCATTGTCAGCGAGGTGGATCCCGAAACCGGCCAGATCGAGATCAAGCGCTATGTGGCGGTCGATGATATCGGCAACCAGTTGAACCCCCTCCTCGTCGACGGCCAGCTCCACGGCGGTGCCGCCCAAGGCTTGGGCCAAGCGCTCTGGGAGCAGGGCGTTTACGACGACAACGGCCAGTTGGTCACCGGCGAGTTCATGGACTACACCATGCCCCGCGCCAGAATGATGCCGTGGATCGAAAGCTCCCACACTTGCACCCCGTCGCCGGTAAACCCCCTCGGCGTCAAGGGTGTAGGCGAGGCAGGCACCATCGGCTCCACCCCCGCCATGGTCAACTCCGTGGTGGACGCGCTGTCCCCCCTGGGCGTTCGGCATATCGACATGCCGATGACGCCGGAAAAAATCTGGAAGATTGTCAACGGGAGCAAGGCATGATCGCGAATTCCTTCGAATACTCATCCCCCGCCACCTTGGCGGAAGCACTGGGCCTAGTCGCAGAGGGCGCGAAACCTCTCTCCGGAGGCATGAGCCTCATCCCGATGATGAAGCTGCGCCTCGCCTCGCCGGAGCACCTCGTCGACCTCGCGCGCCTCCCCGAACTCAACTACATAAGGGAGGAAAACGGCGAACTCCACATCGGCGCCGCCGCTACCCACCACGACGTGGAAAGCGCACCGCTGACGCGCGGCAAGTGCCCGCTCCTTGCTGAAACCGCAGCCCACATCGGCGACATCCAAGTCCGGAACCGCGGCACCATCGGTGGTAGCGTCGCCCATGCTGACCCCGCCGCCGACTATCCCGCCGCCCTGCAAGCCCTGGAAGCCAAAATCGTCCTTCGCAGCGCCTCTGGCGAACGGACCGTCTCCACAGCCGAGTTCTTCATCGACACATTCACCACGGCTCTCGAACCCGGGGAAATCGTCGTCGAAGTCATCGTCCCCGTCGAGCCGGGCCTAACCGGCACCAGCTACCAGAAATGCCTCCAGCCAGCCAGCGGCTTCGCCATCGTCGGCGTCGCAGCCCGTGTCCGCCGCGATGGCGGTAATTTCGGCCCGGTCCAGATCGGCATTACCGGCCTCACCGGCACTTCCTATCGCGCCACCGCAGTCGAAAACGCCCTGACCGGCAAGCCTGCCACCGAGGAAACCATCCGCGCTGCCGCCGCCCATGCCGCCGACGGCGTCGATGCCAATTCCGATCTCCACGCTTCCGCCGAATACCGAGCCAGCCTCGCCGTTTCCTATACCGCCCGCGCAATCCGCTCAGCCCTGTCGAGGTCCGCTTGAAAATCGCCGGAACCGCCAAACTTCCTTTTTCCCCCGAGCGGGCCTATGCCCTCATGCAGGACCCGCTCATCCTCGCCAAGGCCATCCCAGGTTGTGACGCCTTGGACAAAACGGGAGACGACGAGTACCGCCTCAAAATGAAGATGGTGCTCGCCAGCCTTTCGGGCTCATTCGAGGGCAAAGTGCGCCTCACCGCCCCCGACCCGCCCAACTCCTTTCGAATGCTCGTCGAAGGCTCGGGAAAAATCGGCTTCATGAAAGGTGACGGACTGATCAAGATCACCCAAGCCCCCGACACCGGCGTCGATATCACCTACGAGGGTGAAGCCCAAATCGGCGGCACCATGGCCGCTGTCGGCAACCGTATGATCGACATGACCGCCCGCATGCTCATCAAACGTTTTTTCGAAAAGCTGGCCTCGGAACCAGCCTAGGAAATCTACGTATCCCCCAACTCCGGGTGAGAATTATCCCGCCGCAGCCCACTATCTCCTTGCGGGATGAACCTAGATCACTGGGTGGCGGCGCTGCTCGTCCCCTTGGCCCTTTGGGTCTTGCTCAACGGACTCGACGACCTCGTCATTGACGTGGCGGCCGCCCTCGCGTACCTCCGCCAGCATTTCGCCACCCACCCTAACGACCGCATTCCCACCGAAGCCGACCTCGACACAGCCGAGCCACGCCTCATGGCCATCTTCGTCGCCCTCTGGAAGGAGCACAAAGTCATCCAGAAAATGATCGAGAACAACGTCACCAAGCTCAACTACAACCGCTTCGAATTCTTCATCGGCACCTACCCCAACGACTCCCCCACCGTCGCCGCCGTCCGCGAAGCCCAAAAACGGTTCCCCCACGTCCATCTCTCCATCTGCCCCCACGACGGCCCCACCTCCAAGGCCGACTGTCTCAACTGGATCTACCAGCGCATGCTCCTCTACGAGCGCGAAAACAACGTCCGCTTCGACATGATCCTCACCCACGACGC
>CAITMP010000085.1 GCA_903893525.1 uncultured Acidobacteriia bacterium
GGCATCGGCGACTGGGGCGTGGGCGGCATTGAGGTCTCCATCGGCAAGCTGGCAATTTACACTGCCGCCGGAGGCCTAGACCCTTCGCGCGCCGTGCCCGTCATGCTGGATGTGGGGACAAACCGTGAGGAACTGGTGGGGGACCCAATGTACGTGGGCAACCGCCACGCCAGGATTCGCGGAGACCGTTACGTGGCGTTCATTGATCAATACGTCCACACTGTCCGGCGGCTTTACCCCAACGCCGTCCTTCTCTGGGAGGACCTGGCCCCCAACAACGCGCGCCGAATCCTCGCCCGCTACCGTGACCGCATGTGCATGTTCAACGACGACATCCAAGGCACTGGGGCCGTCACGCTTGCCTCCGCGATTTCCGCCATCCGCGTCTGCGGCACCAACATGCAAAGCCAGCGGGTTCTGATCTTTGGAGCCGGGACCGCCGGCATCGGGGTCGCCGACGAACTGCGCAACGCCATGATGCGCGAGGGGTTGACCCGCGCCGAGGCCACCAGCCGCTTCTGGCTCGTGGACAAACAGGGTCTGTTGACCTCCGACATGGCCGATGTGCAGGACCACCAAGCACCCTATGCAAGGTCTTCGTCCGAATCGAAGGGCTGGGCCCGTACATCGAACCGCGTCGATCTTGCCGAAGCTGTACGCCGGGTGAAACCAACCATGCTGGTCGGGGCTTCCAATGTGGCCGGCGCGTTTACGGAAGCGATTGTCCGGAACATGGCGGCCTATACCGAGCGGCCCATCATCTTTCCGCTCTCGCACCCCCCGGCCCGGTCCGAGGCTACCCCGACGGACCTGATCGAATGGACCGACGGACGGGCCTTGGTCGCTACCGGGACGGCATTCACGCCAGTGACCTATAAAGGCGTCACCTACGTGATTGGCCAAATCAGCAATGCCATGCTGTATCCGGGCCTGATTTTGGGGACCGTGGTGTCCCAGGCAGGCAGGATCAGCGACGGCATGTTTGCAGCCGCTGCCAGCGCCTTGTCCAGCTTGGTGACGGTCCGCCAGCCGGGATCCTCCCTCCTTCCGAACATCAACAATCTGCGCAGCGTGGCGATGACCGTGGCGGGTGCGGTGGTCGAGGCTGCCATCAATGAGGGCCTGACCAAGTTCAAGACGATGGATATCGGCCGGGAAGTCGAGGCGGCCATGTGGCAACCGCAATACCACCCGCTGAAGGCGATTTGATGCGGGCCCCGATTCTTGCCGGATTCGTCGCGCTCGCCCTGCCTTTCGGTCAGCAAGCCCAGCAACCGTTCCAGATTTCGGTGGATGTAAACGTCGTTTCGCTCCAAGCCTCCGTCCACGACCGCAAGGGCCGGTTGGATTCCGCCTTGAAGGATCGGGACTTCGCCGTTTTCGAGGACGGAGTCCGGCAGACGATCCGGTTGTTCCGGCATGACGACGTCCCCGTTACCATCGGGCTGGTTGTCGACCACAGCGGCAGCATGCTCCGCAAGCTGCCGGAGGTGGTCCTTGCGGCCAAAACCTTCGTCCATTCCAGCAATCCCGATGATGAGATGTTCGTGGTGAATTTCAACGAACATGTCGTGATCGGGCTCCCGGAGGGCGAGGCGTTCACCAATCGTGCGCGTGACTTGGAAGCCGCGATCCTGAACGCGCCGGTAGCGGGCCAGACTGCTCTCTATGACGCCGTCATCGAGGCCCAAAGCCGACTCCTCACAGGCACCCGGGCCCGGAAGGCGCTCGTTGTGATCAGCGATGGTGCCGACAACGCCAGCACCCACAAGCGTGACGAGGCGCTCAAAATCGCCGGACTTTCCCAAGCGCTGATCTATACCATCGGCATCTTCGAGGAAGGCAGCCAGGACAAGAACCCCGACATCCTGCGCCGCCTAGCCCGCACCACCGGCGGCGATGCCTTCTTCCCCCAAAAGCAGGAAAAGGTTGCCGCGATCTGCGAGCAAATTGCCCGCGAAATCCGCAGCCAGTACACCATCGAGTATGTCTCGACCAACGCCAGCCGTTCCGGCGCTTGGCGGAATATCAAGGTGACGGCAGCGGGGGCCGGGGCGGATCTGGTTGTCCGCACCAGGTCGGGTTACTATCCGCAGGTCGCACCGAAGTGAAATGGATGGCGCGACTCCTGTTTGGAGCTGGCCTGGCCGCCTTGGGGTGGTGCGCCTTTGTGCTGGCGGATGGCTTGGCATACCAAGACAGCCAAAGTGATCTCCTGGATCAAAGCTTGCGGGAAATAAAGGTGGTAGCTGAGGCAGTCCCGGTCAACGCCAAGGTCGCAGTGAATAGGGGAGCGCCACCCAACCAGGATATCTTCGGCAGGCTCGAAATCACCAGGCTGGGTCTATCTGTAATTGTTGCCGAGGGTGTGGACAGGCTATCCCTGCGGCGCGCCGCCGGACACGTTCCGGGCACGGGGATTCCGGGCAGGACCGGGAACATCGGCATCTCCGCCCATCGCGACACATACTTCCGCCGCCTGAAAGACATTCGGGAGGGCGATGTTATCGTCCTGACCACTGTTCCAGGCACATTCAAATACCGGGTTCTATCCACCAAGGTGGTAGCGCCATCAAATATAGAGGTAATGGACCCCGATGGCGGCGAGATCCTTACGCTCATCACTTGTTATCCGTTCTACTTCGTCGGCGCGGCTCCCGAAAGATTCATCGTCCGCGCCGAACGCATCAACTGAATAGCACCCTTT
This sequence comes from uncultured Acidobacteriia bacterium, assembly GCA_903893525.1. Lineage (GTDB taxonomy): Bacteria > Acidobacteriota > Terriglobia > Bryobacterales > Bryobacteraceae > BOG-234. Next base: position 2,708 of record CAITMP010000085.1, read on the forward strand.
TAGTAACGCATCCCGCCAATCAAGTAGAACGCGAGCATGATCAAAAGGATCGAACCCAGTCCCATCCCGGCCCCGCCACCATACCCCCAGCGGCTGTGGCCATAGTACCCGCCGCCACCGCCAAACAGCAGGATCAAAACAATCAGTAGAATCAACATGTTAGGCCGCCTTTCTCGCCGCCAGCAGAAGCACCACCCCGCCCATCACGGCAATAGCACCGGCGATGGGAGGCAGATCGACGTTGTGGGTCTCGTCCCGGGTAGCATGGATCGGTCCGACGTCAATGATATTCTTCCTGGTCGTGTAGGTGAAGCCACCCCATGCCAAGCCGACTAGGCCAAGCACGATCAAAACCAATCCAGCTGTCCGGGTCATGGCGGCTATACCCCGAGCTTCTTTTCGACTTCGCCAGCTGCCTTCTGAACATGGCCGAGAACTTGCTCCGCCTTGCCCTCGAGCTTGCGCTTGGGGTCGTTGAGAACGTCGCCGACGGCTTCCTTCACAGTACCCTTTATGACGTGGGCCGTGCCTTCGATTTGGTCTGTTGTGCTGTGTTTCATTGATTTCTCCTCTGCACCTTGCAGTGCACAAAGATGAATGCAATCGGGTGGCCGCGCGGTTGGAATCCCGCCAAGATATTGAGGTGGAATCCTTTAAGGTTCTTGGTCGCAAGCGGTGCTAGTGACCGCCGGCCGCCAATCCGCCGTCACCTGACCTTCGGAGCTACGTCCAGCGCACGTTTCGACCGGCGGCGAAACCCAACAGACCCATTGACAGATCAGTATTTCGGTTATACTAGAAATACAGGATCTACAGGAGACCCAAATGAAAGTCATCCAAGTATTTGACCCGGCCCTGTGTTGCAGCACCGGCGTATGCGGTGTGGATGTCGACCAGGCCTTGGTCGCATTCTCCGCGGATGTTGCCTGGGCGAACCAGAGCGGTGCGCGGATCGAGCGCTTCAACCTGGCACAGCAGCCCATGGCGTTCGTTGAAAATGCCGCAGCGAAGAAGTTCCTGGAGCGCTCCGGGCAGGAGGCCTTGCCCTTGGTTCTGGTGGACGGCGAAGTCGCAATGGCCGGGCGCTACCCCAACCGGGCCGAGATCGCGCGCTGGGCCGGAATTCTGCAGTTGGCACCGGAACCCAAACCCTCCGCCAACTGCTGTTCCGGCAGCAAGTGTTGTTGACCACCGTCCGATAGGAGCAACCGCCATGAAATTTCTGGAACAGCCGCCCCGTTTCCTTTTCTTTACGGGCAAGGGCGGCGTTGGCAAGACTTCGATTGCCTGCGCAACGGCAATCGAATTGGCCTCGGCCGGAAAGCGGGTTCTGCTCGTTAGCACGGACCCGGCCTCGAACGTGGGCCAGGTGTTTGGCATTAGCATCGGCAACACGATCCGCCAGATCCCGGCAGTTCCGGGTCTCTGGGCCTTGGAGATCGACCCCCAAGCTGCAGCCCAGGGCTACCGGGATCGAATTGTCGGACCCGTGCGAGGCATTCTTCCGGATGCCGTCGTCAGAAGCATCGAGGAGCAGCTTTCAGGCGCATGCACCACCGAAATCGCGGCCTTCGACGAGTTCACCGCGCTGCTTACGGACACGGCCCTCACAGCCGGGTACGACCATATTGTGTTCGACACCGCCCCCACCGGGCACACCATCCGCCTGCTGCAGCTGCCTGGAGCATGGAGCGGCTTCCTCAACGAGGGCAAGGGTGACGCATCCTGCCTCGGCCCGCTGGCAGGCTTGGAAAAACAGCGTGCCCAATACAAGGAAGCGGTCGACTCCCTGGCGAACCCGCTGCGAACCCGCCTGATCCTCGTTGCCCGCGCCCAGGTGTCGGCGCTGCGGGAGGTGGCGCGCACCCACGAGGAACTCGCCAAAATCGGGATGTCGCAGCAATTCCTCGTGGTCAATGGCATGCTTGCCCGCACGGAGGCTGCCGCTGACCCACTGGCCGCAGCGATTTGCAGTAGCGAGGAGGCCGCCTTGGCCGCCATTCCCGAAGCACTCAGCTTGTTGCCGATGGACCGAGTGCCGCTCAAACCCTTCAATCTGGTGGGCTTGGATGCGCTGCGGCTGCTGCTCGCTGACACGGCTCCGGCAAAATGCATCGAATACCCGGACACCGCCTTCGATAGTCCGAGTCTCTCCACACTCGTGGATGCAATCGCCGCCGACAAGCACGGCTTGGTGATGCTGATGGGCAAGGGCGGTGTTGGAAAGACAACAATGGCCGCCGCCATCGCGGTGGCACTGGCAAGCCGCGGTTTCCCTGTGCACTTGACAACTTCCGATCCAGCGGCACACCTGGCCGAAACGCTCCACGGCGCGCTGGAAAACCTGACCGTCAGCCGCATCGACCCCCACGCCGAGACGGAAACCTACAGGCAACACGTCCTTGCCACCAAAGGTGCCGCACTCGACGCGCCCGGTCGTGCGCTATTGGAGGAGGACCTTCGCTCGCCATGCACGGAGGAAATCGCGGTATTCCAAGCGTTCTCGCGGATCATCCGCGAATCCGGTACCAAGTTTGTGGTGATGGACACTGCACCAACCGGCCACACCCTGTTGCTTCTGGACGCAACCGGGGCCTACCACCGGGAAATCACGCGCCAGTTGGCCGATGGCAAAATGCGGGCCACCACCC
>CAITMP010000086.1 GCA_903893525.1 uncultured Acidobacteriia bacterium
AACTCTGATATTCGTCCATCGGGAATTCTCCTTTTCGTGTGAGTGGTCGCTCACGTATCGGAGTTTCCCGATGGACTCCCGAAAATGTCAAACTGCTGATGCCTCCCCGGCAGAGCCGGGGGATCTCCTTTTGTTAATTAGGGACAATGCGGTCCGTCCCCTCCGTCCCCTCCGTCCCCGGGTTCTTCGGGCCAGGTGGAGGTGGCGGTGGAGAGGGGTGACGATGCGGATTTGCCGGGTCGGTTGCGCTGCAGGCGGAGGTGGGTAAGGCTGCGGAGGGCGCGGTGGTATTGGCGTTCGTAGATGGTTTCGCTGCGCAGGCAGGATACGATGGCGTGCTCGTTTTCGGCGACGGCGATTGAGGCGCGGCTGGGGCCTGAACCTTGGAGCTTCTCCATTCCATTGCCAATGATCTCGGTCTGGAAGCCGGCGCTGCGGAGCTGGCGCCAGCGGGCCATGACCATGTTTTCGACCAGCGCGGCCTCGGATTCGTTGGCTGGACGCCATTCCTCAAACATGGACTCCATCAGGCTGATGAAGCGGTTCTTGGCTTCCTCGCGCAGGACGACGGTGCCGGCCAGGAGCTGTTTACGGCTTTCCAGAATTTCCGCGGCCATCGTTCCAGGGACGGGGCCGCGCGACATGGCGCCGTTGCGGCGCGAGGCTTCGATTTGTTTCAACGTTCGTGTTCCCATGACATCAAAATATATTTTTCCTTTCGCCAGTTGAGCGGGTGGTTTCTATAAATATCTGATAATTAGGGAAATAAAGATCTGAATTGTTTGTCACCGGCTTTCAGTGGGTAACGAAGAATGGGAAATTGGCTTGCGGGGGCGTGGTATGTAAATTACGTGCAGTATACGTGGCCAGATGTTGAAGATTACTTATCGCCCGCAGAGGCGAAGACCGCGCAGGATGACGGGATTGAAGCGTTTTTCCGGGAGCGGCTGGAGATTGCAGTGGAGGAGGGGCAGCGTGCGGTGTTGTTGTGCGAGTCGAAACGGGTGATTGTGAATTGCTCGCGGCAGTGGGGGAAGTCGACGATTGCCGCCGGGAAGGCGCTGCACCGTGCGGTGAAGCAGCCGGGGTGCCTGGTGCTGGTGGCGAGCCCGACGGAGCGGCAGTCGGGCGAGTTCTTGCGGAAGGCGAAGACACTGGCGGCGCGGGCAGGCGAGCGGGCGGCGGGGGACGGGCATAACCGGATCAGCTTGCGGCTGAAGAACGGGTCGCGGATTGTTGGGTTGCCGGGGACGGAAGGGACGGTGCGCGGGTTTTCGGCGGTGTCGCTGTTGATTATCGACGAGGCGTCGCGGGTTTCGGATGCGATGTACCAGGCGCTGCGGCCGATGCTGGCGGTGAGCAATGGGGACTTGTGGATGCTGAGTACGCCGATGGGGAAACAAGGGTTCTTTTATGAGACGTGGGAGTTTGGCGAGCAGTGGGCGCGGTTCCGGTCGCCGGTGACGGAGTGCCCGAGGGTGACGGCGGAGTTCATCGCGGAGGAGCGCGAGGTGCAGGGGGAGCACTGGTTCCGGCAGGAGTATTTGTGCGAGTTTCTGGATCATGGGGAGGCGGTGTTCGGGCGGGATCTGGTGGAGGCGGCTTTGGACGATGGGGATTGGTGGGAGTTGGAGCGAGCGCCGACTGGGCCGTTTGCGATGCCGCTGGCGAGGGGGAAAGTGGTGATCGGCGTGGACCTGGGGAAGCAGGTGGACTTTACGGCGATTGCGGTGATGGAGCGGCGGGAGGGATCGAGCGAGATGGCCGTGAGGTATGTAGAGCAGATGCCGCTGGGGACGCCGTTTCCATCGGTGGTGGACCGGGTGAGGGCGTTGTCGTGGGATGCCCGGCTGGGGTCGAGGAAGCACCTGGTGGTGGATGCGACGGGGCTGGGCGGGCCGGTTGTGGATATGCTGCGGCGGGCGGGGCTAGGGTGCGGGTTGACAGCGGTGACCATTACGGGCGGGGCTGTGCAACGGAGCCAAGGTGAGTGGTGGTATGTGCCGAAGCAGGAGTTGCTGACGATGCTGCAGGTGGCGATGGAGATGGGAGATCTGCGGGTGATGCGCGGGATGCCGGGGCGTGCGAGGCTGGTGCGGGAGATGATCTCGATGCGGCGGAAGGGCGATGGGGTGGGCGGGGAGCATGACGATCTGGCGATGGCGGTGGCGCTGGGGTGTTGGGGGATGAAGCGCGGGGAGATTGGTTTTATGGGGCAGCGTTTGCCGGGGATTTAACACGATTTTGCCACGGATGCGCACGAATGGGCACGGACAAAACAACAAACAGGAGGGATTTATGGGTGTTTGTGGATATTTTCGGGGATTGAAGGGGGAGCGGGAGAGGCGGGTGGAGTTGCGCTTGGCATTGGAGGGTTTGAAGAAGGATGGGAAGGGTGGGGTTTCTGGGCTAGACGCCTACCGGCTTGTTTCGGATTATGCTGCCGTGTTGGGGAGTCATTGTGGGGTTAAGGAGAAGGCGGAAGAGGGGAAGGGGTTAAGTTAGCCGGGGCCGGGCGAGTGGCACTCTGCGGGCGGGTGGTACTCCAATGTCACTTACATTGAGTCGATGAGGCGAGCTTCCAATATGGTGAGGGATTATCTGGGGCATTGCGGTGGAGGGCAATTGGGGTCAGACAGCCCATTTTCGGCAATAACGGCCGAAAAAAGGTGTCAGACCCCAAATGCGACGCGTC
>CAITMP010000087.1 GCA_903893525.1 uncultured Acidobacteriia bacterium
CACCGGGTGCTCTGTCCCTTGGCCACTTCGACGACTTTGAAGACCATGTTCCGGGTCCGACCCTTCAACTCGATCTTCGAGCCCACCCGGAATCCCAGCTGCTTTGCCAGGTAGCTGGAGACCACAGCCGACCGTTCCAAGTCGTCGGCGGCAGGCCCCGATTGCGGGGGTGCCGGGCCAGTCATGCTGGCTGCCCCCACGGTATCGATTCCATAGAGTGTCACCACTCCGCCCTCGCTCAGCATCACTGGTTGTTCGATGACGGGCGAAAACCGGGCGTTCACCGGAAGCGCCGCCAGCTTCGCCATTTGTGTCTCGTCCGTGGCCCCGTTAGCTGAAATCTGGATATCCACCTTCCCCAACAACGTCGTCAAAGAGGACTCGAACGATCCCGTTGCAGCATCGCCCGCTAGCTCGATGGCAATCACGACAGCGACGCCGAGTGCGATGGACAGGATTGTCAGGACAGTGCGGGTCGGATCGGCCCGGAGCGGACGAAGTATCAGCCTTTGGAAGAGTTTCACTGGACAACGCTTTCAATGCGCCCGTCGCGCATCCGGACGCGGGTATCGGCGATTGCGGCGGCTTCGGCGGAATGGGTTGCCATTACGACTGCCGTGCCGAGCTCGGAGGCGGCCCGGCGGATGAGGGCCAGAACCACGTCTCCGCTTGCGGTATCCAGATTGCCGGTGGGCTCGTCGGCGACCAGAATCCGGGGGTCGTGAACCAACGCGCGTGCGATGGCGACGCGCTGCATTTGGCCGCCGGAAAGCTGGGTCGGCAGGGAATTGGCCTTGCCCTCCAGTTCGACCCAGCGGAGCCGTTCGAGCGCCGTCGCCTCGGTGTTCCGCGCACCGGCGAGCAGCAGTGGCAGCTCCACGTTTTCCAGCGCGGTCAGTGATGGCAGCAGTTGGAAGAACTGAAAAACAAAGCCAATTTCGCGCCGCCGGAGTGCGGTGAGCTGGGCGTCATCCAGCTTGTCCGTGATCTGCCCGGCGATTTCCACGATACCCGAACTGGGGAAATCCATCGCCCCGCACAAGTTCAGCAAAGTCGTTTTGCCGCAGCCGCTCCGACCCAGCAGCGCGGTTACCTTGCCGGATGGAATCTCCAGTGAAACGCCGCGCAGGGCCTCCACGCCGCCTTCGTACGTCTTGTACGCCTCCCGGATCGAGATGGCGCTTTTTCTGTCCGACTCCTGTTGAAACAATTTGCACGACCTCTGTTTTTAGTGTATTCTGGTCTTGCTCCAGCTGTATTCCGCGCGTTCGTTTACGATGCTTGCCCCGCAGAGTATTCAAAAGCGTGAGTTGAACAATTTGAACGTCCGCAGTCTCGGTCCCGAGACCCGTGACGATATGGAAACACGTCGTTTGGCGGCCGCGAAGGACCTCCTGAATGGCGTCAGCCAATCTTTGATTGCACGCCGTTACGGCGTCAGTCGTACCACCGCCTCCCGCTGGGCACGCTCCATTGTCGTCAAAGGTGTCGACGGCATGCGGAAGCGCCGCGCAACAGGACGTCCGAGTCGTCTTACAGCCGATCAAGTCGAGTCCATTCGTAGGATGTATCTGGATGGCGCTTCGGCGTACGGATTTTCCAGTGACCGTTGGACAACCGGCAGGTTGGCCGACGCCATTGAAAATCGCTTCGGCATCCGATACGACCAGGACCATGTGGGTCGGCTGATGCACAAGTTCGGACTGCGCGAACGGCGTTTTGTCTATGCCCCTGTGGTTCCAGCGGGCTACTTGGCGATCCGCCAGTCCAACCCTTGCTCCCCCGCCGCAATGGTCTAGAGGTCCGGCGCAGGTTGACTTATGAGCAGCCCACACCCAGCCAAGCCGGGGCGCCGAGACCTGTTGGTGGCGGGCGCGACGGCGCTTGCCGCGTGTGGCAAGCCAACAGAGTCCGCCCCTTCCGACGGGCAGACCGCCGGAAACGCGGCGAACATGCGTCCCTATGGTGAGCGGTCCGCTTTTGAAAAGCCGGTTCGCGCCATCAGGATGCTGTCCGCCAGTTCCGGCACGGGATCCAGCCGAACGCCGCTGGCCGACTTGTACGGCATGGTGACGCCCTCGTCCCTCACCTACGAGCGCCACCATGCGGGCGTTCCTACTATCGATCCATCCAAGCACCAACTTCTTGTGCACGGGCTGGTGGAGCGTCCCGTGGTTTTCACCATGGACGACATCCGCCGGTTCCCCTCGGTGTCACGGATCTGTTTCCTCGAATGCGGTGGCAACAACTTGGGGGACCAACGCGGCGAATCGACGCCGAATGTGCAGCAGAGCCATGGATTGGTCAGCGGTGTGCAGTGGACAGGCGTCCCCCTATCCATCGTGCTGCGCGAAGCGGGGTTGAAGCCTGCCGCAAAATGGATGATCGCCGAGGGAGTTGACAATTGCCGCATGGCCCGCAGTATTCCAATTGCAAAGGCCTTGGACGACGCGCTTCTGGTGTATGGCCAGAACGGGGAGGCCCTGCGTCCCGAACAAGGGTATCCGTTGCGGCTGGTCCTGCCCGGTTGGGAAGGCAATGCCAACGTGAAGTGGCTGGGTCGGCTGAACCTGGTGGACCAACCCGCCATGTCGAGCAAGGAAACGGCCTACTACACCGAATTGCGCTCGGATGGCAAGGCCGAGATCTTCAGTTTCGCAATGGAAGCGCGGTCGGTGATCACGAGGCCGTCGGGCGGGCGGAAAATCGCCCCGGGGCCCGGATTCCACCAGATCGACGGGCTGGCCTGGTCAGGTCGAGGGAAGATCAAGCTGGTGGAGGTGTCCGTGGATGGCGGCACCACTTGGGCGAAAGCGGAGCTGCAGGAGCCCGTCCTCGACAAGGCCCTCACCGCATTCCGGTTTCCGTGGCAGTGGGATGGACGCGAGGCCGTGATCCAATCGCGCTGCATGGATGAAACCGGCTACTTGCAGCCGACGCGGGAGGAACTGGTGGCGGCGCGCGGATTGTTCAGCGGCTACCATTACAACGCGATCAAGCCGTGGAAGGTTCTGGCCAGCGGGGAGGTGACCAGTGTTCCGATTGTTGTTTAGCGCGGTTGGGTTGGCAGTTTTTGCCTGGGTTGCCTTCGCGCAGGCACCCGTTTACGGTTTGGGTCGTACAGCCGCGCCGGACGAGATTCGAAAAGCCGACACTACCGTCTTCCCTGACGGCACCGGTCTGCCGGTTGGACACGGCAACGCCGTTCTCGGCGAGGCGATCTTCAACAGCCGGTGCGCCCTCTGCCACAACGCGAAGGGCGAGGGCCGGAAGGGCGAATATCCGGCGCTGGTTGGCGGCATCGGGTCCCTGGGTACGAAGAAGCCTGTGAAGACCGTGGGTAGCTACTGGCCCTACGCAACCACGGTGTTCGACCATATCAACCGGGCCATGCCGTTCAATTCGCCGCACATTCTGCCGCCGAACGATGTCTACTCGGCGGTGGCCTACATTCTCCACCTGAACGGGATTATCGGCAGGCAGGACGAGATGAATGAAAAGACCCTGCCTCAGGTGAAAATGCCGAACCGCGACGGCTTTGTGCCGGATTCGCGTCCCGACATCAAGGCCAAACGCTAGCCCCTCAGCGGAGCAATTCGTGCGCGAGGATTCCGATCCCGACGATCAGCACGAACCACGAAAACGACACCTTGAGATGCTCCGGCCTCAATTTGGCAGAGAGAATCAGTCCAACTGTGGTGCCGGCGAGGGAAAGGCCGGTGAGGGTCAGCAGGAGCGGCCATTCCACCCCGGCGGTTGCGGCTCCGGCAAAGCCCACCAGCGACTGCGCAGCAACAATCGTCAGCGAAGTTCCAACGGCGAGGCGGATCGGCAGTCCGCAAATGAATGATAAAGAAGGGATGATCAGGAATCCGCCCCCCACCCCGAAGATTCCTGCCAGTACGCCGACGCCGCTTCCGATGATCCAGCTCAGGCGACTGCAATCGGCCCGCACTTGGCACATGTCGGAAGTTGTTTGGCCCATGCGCATCATGCCCACCGCAGCCGTAAGCATCAGCAGTGCGAACAGAATCATCATCAGCCGGTCGCGCGGGATACCGGCACCTAGTACTGTTAGGCGCGTTGGCAATGCGGGAACCAGCCAGCGACGGGTCAACAGGGTGGCGATCGTGGCCGGCAGGCCAAAACGGAAGGCAACCGGGTAGTCGACCAAGCCGCGCCGCCGTTGAACCAGGCTACCCACCAGACTTGTAACGCCCACCAGGAACAGCGAGTGGCCGGTGGCTTGCGTGGCGGGAACCCGGAAGACGTAGACCAGGATCGGCACGGTTAGAATCGCGCCGCCGCCACCGATCAGGCCTAAAACGAGCCCGACGAGGAGAATTGCCGAATAGCCCAGTAGTTCCGTCAGCTGGATTGCGTCCTTGATTCAGTCTAGACCGCACCCGACCGGGAGAGTTCGAGCAAATGGGCGACACCGACTGGCTCCGTCTTCAAGAGTGGAACAACCGCGTATCGATGGGCATGGTGTTTGGCTACGGCCTCGATTTCCCGCAGCTCGTTGTGTGCCCGCTGCCTCAACAAAGGGGAAACGGGGTGGGCCGCTGCCACGCTGTTGTTGATGATCCAAGCCCAAGGCTCGATCCCTGCCCGGCGCAAGTCCGATTGCAGACCAGCCGCCTCCAAAACCGGCGTTGTTTCGGCCAGGGTCACCAGCAGGACCTTCGTCTGCCTTTCATTCTGGAGCCGCATCATGGGGGTGGTGGCCCGCATTTTGCCTTCGGCCAACTGGCGGGTGATTTCCCGGTGGTAGGCCCCGGTGGCGTCCAGCAGCAAGAGGGTATGGCCGGTTGGTGCGGTGTCCATCACCACAAACTTGGTGCCGGATTCGCGGATGATGCGCGAGAACGCTTGGAATACCGCGATTTCCTCCGTGCATGGCGAGCGCAGGTCCTCCTCCAGCAGCGCACGTCCGGGTGCGTCCAGAGCGGCACCCTTGGTGGCAAGGACGTGCTGTCTGTAGGCTTCCGTCTCGGCATGTGGGTCGATGCGGCTGACGGTCAGGTTTTCCAGCGCGCCGTGGAGCGTTTCGGCCAGGTGTGCCGCTGGATCGGAAGTTGTCAAGTGCACAGGGAAACCGCGGCTTGCCAG
>CAITMP010000088.1 GCA_903893525.1 uncultured Acidobacteriia bacterium
CTGGAGCCGCCGTCGCCCGCAGACTTCCCCACCGCCGGCAGCCACATCTCCAAGCGCAAGCCGCCGACCGAGCCCGTGCTGCCGTTCGTCGAAATGCCCCGGCCGCTGCAGGAATCGGGAGTGATTGGCAAAGGCGGAGCCGCAGGATTCCTCGGCAAGGCCTACGACCCCTACCGCCTCTACCAGGACCCCAACAAGCCGATCCAACTCGACGACCTGACTCTCCGCAAGGAAGTTTCGCCCCAGCGACTCAAAGACCGCTTCGAGCTGCTGAAAGGGATCAACGGATCGATGCCGGATCTGGAAAAGGCGCTCGGGAGCTACGCCATCGACGAATACTACGGCAAGGCCTACGACCTCGTCCTCTCCGGAAAGGCGCGCGACGCGTTCGATCTGAACAAGGAATCCGACAAAATCCGCGACCGCTACGGACGGACGACCTTCGGCCAGGGACTGCTCCTCTCGCGACGCCTGATCGAGGCTGGAACGCGCTTCGTCCAGATGAACTGGCCGGCGGTGGCGAACGGCAACCCGGAAGTGGATTCCTGGGACACCCACGCCGCGAACTTCGGCCCGCTGAAGAACCTGCATTGCCCGGTGCTGGACCGCGGCCTCTCGGCCTTGCTCGAAGACATGTCCCAGCGCGGCATGCTGAAGGACACCCTCGTCCTCGCGGTGGGCGAGTTCGGCCGCTCCCCCCGGATCGGCGTCAGCACCAGCGGCAATTCGAACGCCCCCGACGGTCGCGACCACTGGCCCTATTGCTACTCCGCGGTCATCGCTGGCTGCGGGATTGCCGGCGGGATGCAGTACGGGGAATCGGACCAGACCGCGTCTTCGCCAAAGGACAAGCCGGTGCATCCGAATGATTTGCTGGCAACGGTGTATTACGCCTTGGGCATCGACCCGGATACGACGGTGCTGAATCATTTGAATCAGCCGAGGGAGTTGGTGAAGGGCAAGCCTGTGGTGGGGTTGTGGGGGTGACGGGCGAAATCAGGGTAGTCCTGACTGAAGAAGAATTGCTCGTTAAGCTGAGGGACACGGAAAACGACTTCGTCGAGCGGAAGCCGCTCTTTCGCCAACTCAGCTCCCGTAGGCTGGCCAGCCGTGCGGTTTGTGGGCGTGGACGACGAAGGCAACCCGCAATGCCCGCAAGGCCGGTGTTCATCTTGTTCCAGTTCACGTTGACGCCAACAACGGTTGCATCGCCGTAATCGTCCCCGGTAGTGCCAATCGGCCACACTTTGCAGGAAAGGCGTACATCAGATCAGGTCCGGCGACGCGTGAAGCGTCCGAGCAGCAGTTCGAAGAACTCATTGCCTCTCGGTCATCGAAAGGGCGGAAGCTTTTGGAATGGGTGGGGAGGGAGGTCTCCGTGACCCGCGACACCAACGGTCGTTCATCGGAAAGATGGACGACGATTGAAAGCTGCAATTCAAACTATGTTACTTTCCTCCAAGGGCCCGAGAACCTAGATATCCATTCTCGGAGCCTCTTTCCAGGATTGAATTGAGCTACGACCATCACAAGGACAGGCTTCTCATTCACATTCTTCCGGCAGTTAGTCGTAGCTCCCTGTGGCGCTAAACAGGCACCCGAGAGCCGAGTTTGCAGCTACCCGTTCCAGACTAAGCCCTGACAGCCGTGATGCCCCAACGCAGCCAAGGAACGGGTGCCATGAAGACAGCTTGCCACAGAAATCACTTTTAGCAGCACTGCCCGTGTCTCCCTATGTATGATTAGGTTGGAGATCCAATGGTGATCGAAATCCAAAGTCCCGACGTCGAATCACTTATCCGCGAACGGATGAAAAGCGGTGCCTTCCGTGACGCCGAGGATGTTGTGCGCCAGGCTCTTTGGCAGACGAAGGAAATTCCAAGCCCAATGCTGACCCTCCAGCCGCCACAAGCCAGCCCCCGAAAAAGTTTGGCACAGTTGTTTGCGGAGTCCCCGTTCAAGGGCCTCGATATCGATTTCGAGAGGGAACAGGACTCTGGCAGGGACGTAATCCTGTAGGTCTTCATGCGTGGGTTTCTGCTCGACACCAACATCCCTTCCGAACTGACCCGCGCCGTTGCATCCCCGAACGTGGAGCGGTGGCTCGACCAAGCCCAAGACGAGCACTTGTTTTTCAGTGCAATTTCGCTCGGTGAAATACTCAAGGGAATTACAATTCTGCCCGCAGGCGAACGGCGAGTGGGCCTTCAGGACTGGCTTGACGGAACACTCAGGCCATGGTTTGGAAATCGGATCCTCCCGGTCACACCACGGATCGCCGAGCGGTGGGGCGTTTTGACTGGCGAGGGCAGACTACGGGGAAAGCAAATCATGGTAGCCGACGGTCTGATTGCGGCAACCGCTCTCCACCACGACTTGGTGATCGTGACGCGGAACGTCAAGGACTTCGCCGACTTGGGAGCTAAGGTTTTGAATCCTTGGAATGAACGACATGCCGGATAGCCTCGGTTCCATCCCGTGACTGTAGGTATTGCTTTGCGACGCCTTGGTCATCGAACCCGACACACAGCACTGAACCACCAGAGCCAAAAGAGTGACAAGCCGATCCAACTCGACGACCTCACCCTCCGCAAGGAAGTCTCACCCGAGCGACTCAAAGACCGCTTCGAGCTGTTGAAGGAGATTAACGGATCGATGTCGGATCTGAAAAAGGCGCTCGGGAGCTACGCCATCGACCCGGATACGACGGTGCTGAATCATTTGAATCAGCCGAGGGAGTTGGTGAAGGGGAAGCCGGTGGTGGGGTTGTGGGGGTGAGCTGGGCCGCAGGCTTGACACGAGTGAGCCCCATTCGTGTCAAGCCACGTCCACCCGGACGGTGTTAACGTATACAGATGAACTCCACCCCGTCCCTCCGATTCGCGCTCCACCTATCCCTCCTCGCAGCACTTCTCCCCCTCTCCGCCGCCGCCACCGTCGTGTCCTACACCAACGCCGCCGCATTCGAGGCGGCTGCAGGCCCCCAGAACTCCTTTGGATTCGACTCCGCCTATAACGCCACCCCCCCGGCAACCGCGGACTACGATACCGCCGCCGGTCTGACAGTCAACCAGGTCAAATTCGTGGGCACCCTGCAGGACATCTCGGACTACTACTACCTCTTTGTCAGCCTACCCGGAGCCGACGGCCACAACGTCCTTTTTGGAAGCTTCACATCCTTCAGCGCTGGAGCGGCAAATCCCTACGGATATGTCGGCAACACGACCCTCACGTTCCCCTTTCCGGTCGAATCCGTGAGCTTCCTAGGTGTGTTGGACTACGGCGACGTGGGCTCGGCGACCTTCAAGATAGCCTTTTCCAATGGCGACACTTTCGATGGCAACCGGCCCTGGACATTCGGCGACGCGGCACAGTTCTACGGCTTCACCACCTCCACCCCGTTCACGTCGCTCACGATTACGCCCGGAGCACCGCCCGCCAACTTCACAGACCCCATCTTCGCGGAATCGCCAACCCTGTACTACCTACCCGCTCTGGAAAGCATGAGCTACCAGGCCGCCGCGCCGGAGCCCCAGCTTTTTGCACCCTGCGCGATATTGCTGTTCGCGGCTTGGGCCGTCCGCCGAGCCAAATAAATTCGCCCGCACTGATCAAATCCACAAACTTCCTGCGCCTCCTAGATCAGGGGATGCATACCATCCCCTCGAAACAACGGAGGAAATTTGTCACATCCACTTTCACGCACGATCCTGGCCACCCTGCTCGCCCAGTCCGCGTTCGCGGGCAGTATCACAGACCTCGGCGCAATCAGCTTCGGCAACACGTGGTCCGCGCTTAACAATAGCAACATCGTCGTCGGGTCTGTCTATTCAGGCAATGAAGTCCATGCCGCCAAATACCAGAACGGAACCATAACTGACCTCGGAAACCTCGGTGCAGGCTACGGACGCGCCTTTGGAATCAGCGGCAACGGCCAAATTACCGGCGAATCCGCGCTCGCCAACGGAGACGTCCATGCATTCCTCTACGCCAACGGCACCATGCAGGATCTCGGCACGCTGGGCGGCGACAGCTCCGGCAAAGCGGTCAACAACGACGGCTGGGTGGCTGGCAACTCCTACCGCTCCGGTACAGGTGACGCCCACGCGTTCCTCTACGATGGAACAGGCATGACCGACCTGATCCGGCCGGGCTTCGCCAGCACCTTGGCCAGCGGCATCAACCACAACGGCGAGGTAGTTGGCAACGCGGTTTTCGACGACGGCAGCTACCATGGCTTTTTCTACAAGGGCACTACCCTAACCTACATGGGAGGTGTGCTCCCGAATTTCCTCGATGGGGTGAACGACAGCGGTCAACTTCTGTATCGGAGTTCACAACCCTATTCCACCGCCCAGCGGACGTCAATCTACACCCCGTTTGTTAGCAATCTCGCCGATATCGGAACCCTCGGCGGCGACACCACCCAAGGGCGCAAAATCAACGCAAGTGGACAAGTGGTGGGATTTTCCAGCGCAGCCGGGAATCCAGTCGACAGCAACGGCTCTTCGATTTACCAGCCATTCCTCTATTCCAACGGCACCATGGTCAACATCAACGACCTCTTCCCTGCCAATTCCGGCTGGATCGTCACCGGCGTTCAAGACATCAACGACGCCGGAGTCATCCTCGGCTCAGGCACACTGAACGGCGTCGACCACGCTTTCCTCTTCGATCCCAATGCCTCCGCCACCCCCGAACCCGGAACCATCCTTATGATGGGCGCAGCCCTCCTGGCCCTATCACTAAGCCGCCGCCGTTGATTGCGCGACCGCCATCGCGGCGCTACTTGGCAACCGGCCTGGCCGGGTAGTACCCCTCCCGCGTCTGGACCGTCATCCCTGGTTGCCGCACGGCGACCTTGACGGTCCGGTACGCCGTCGCATTGGGAGGGGCATCCGAGTTGTAGCCGATGTTGTACTGGCTCCGCAGCTCCTCCTGGATTCGATCATAGATCGCGTC
>CAITMP010000089.1 GCA_903893525.1 uncultured Acidobacteriia bacterium
CCACCTCTGCGTTTCCCAGGGGATGCGGGCGGATTTGGCCGGGCGGTTCGGGGTGTCGGCCAAGGTCCTCTATGACCGGCTAGTCGAAAGTCTGCCCCGCGCGGGGACCGGGAATCCGAAACTGGTCGTGGTTTGTCCCTCCGGATGGACAGCCGACGAGGACATGGGCCTTGTTCTGGACGCCGTGGAACTCCTCGGGACGCATCATCTCGAAATCCACCTCACCGGCGATGGGCCCACCCGGCGCGAACTCATGCCGCGCATCACCGCGCTCGGCATTCACACCGGGTACCTCCCGGAAGCGGACTACCGCGCGTTGCTGGCCCGTACCGATTTGGGACTCAGCCTGCACAGCTCCAGTTCGGGCTTTGATCTCGCCATGAAGGTCGTCGACCTGTTTGCCGCCGGTGTCCCCGTCTGCGCGCTCGACTACGGTCCAGTCCTGCGGGAGCAGGTCCAGCCCGGCCAAACGGGGTTCGTCTTTGCCGACGCCCGGCAGCTTGCGGAAATCCTGTCCGGGCTGCAACGCGACCGCGCGCCGCTCGATACCATGGCCGGGATTGTCCGCGAACGCTGGCGGACCACGTGGTCGGAGGAGTGGCAGCGCGTTGCCCACCCGCTGTTTCGAGAGAATGGGTTCTGAATGAAAAAACGCCGAGTCCTGGTCGCGCATCCCTACCTCCATCCTTCGGGCGGCGGCAATGTCGTGGCGGCCTGGGCGCTCCAGGCATTGCGCGATGAATTCGACGTCACGCTGGCGACGCTCGGCCCCGTCGACTGCGCTGCGCTCAACCGCAACTTCGGAACTTCTCTCACCGACCGCGACTTCACGATAAGGATCGCCCCCGCCGGTTATCGCCTCGCCTTGCGCGCCCTACCCACCCGCGGTGCCCTGATGCAGATGAGCGCCCTGATGCGCTGGGCCCGGGCTCTGGATTCCCGAGCGCTGGATGGCCGCGGGCATTTCGATGTCCTCTTCGGCACGCAAAACGAGACCGATTTCGGCAGGCCAGGCATCCAGTACGTGCACTACCCGTGGGTCTACCTGCCCCGTCCCGATGCCGAGATGCTCTGGTACCACCACATCCCCGGTTTCCTGCCGCTCTACCGGGGGTTGTGCCAGACGTTGTCCGGGAGTTCCAACGACGGGCTGCGCCGCAACCTTTCGCTCGCCAATTCCGAATTCGTGGTGGGCAAGATCCGCGAAATCCACGGCCTGGAATCGGAGGGTGTCGTGGCCGAAATCGTCTATCCGCCCGTACCCGGCTCGTTCCCGGAAACTCCATGGGCGCAACGCCGCGCGGCAGTGGTTGCCGTCGGCCGGATGCATGAAATCAAGCGCTGGGAAATGGCGGTGGAGGTGCTGGATTTGGTCCGGCGGCAGGGGCTCGAACTCGGCCTCACCCTGATCGCCGCGCCCGAGCAGCCTGCGTACGGCAAACGGATGGCCTCGCTCGCGGCATCCCGACCCTGGTTCCGCATCTTGTCCGATATCAGCCGCGACGAACTGGCGCGCGAGGTCGCCAGCCACCGCTACGGCATCCACACCATGGAAAATGAGCATTTCGGCATCGCCCCCGCGGAATTGCTCCAAGCCGGCTGCATCCCCTTCGTGCACGATTCCGGCGGCCCGGTGGAGATTGTCGGCGGGAGAAGGGAACTGCGCTTCTCCGACGCCCGGGACGCCGCCGCGAAACTCGCCACCGTAGTCCAATCCCCCGCGCTGGAAAGCGAATTGCGTCACGTACTCGCCCTGCGCCGGGATGCCTATTCCGCCGAAAAATTCACCGAAAGCATCCGCCGGATCGTCCGCGAGTACAGGTAGGGCCGCCATTCTTGCCTGCAGCGACCTTCCCAGGTCGCCATAACCGGATTCCCCCGCTTTTGGCGCACACTCCGTTATACTGAGCGGGTGCGACGTCTGCCGTCCGCTTCCCCAGCGACACTCTCCCTCGCTATCACCTCCCTCGCCGTCATCGTTGCGCTAGCCGTCCGCGTGATCCCCGTCTACAACACGGTCATGACCCCCTTTGGAGTGAATTTCCAGGATAGTGACTCCTGGTACCACATGCGCGCCGTCCACAACATCGCCGCCCATTTTCCACGCCAAAGCGGTTTCGATCCCTACGCCCTCTATGCGGGTCGGCAAAACGCCTATACCGAACCATGGGATGTCTTCATCGCGGGTGTTGCCGGACTGATTGCCTTGGGAATGCCTTCGGCAAGCCTGATTGACCAGGTCGGCGCATGGTTGCCCGCCGTCCTGGGAGCACTACTGCCCATTCCCCTTTTCTTTCTCACCAAGCGCCTTTTCGGTGCCGCTCCGGCGTGCTGGGCCGCCATTGCGGCCGCAGTGATTCCCGGCACGCTCGTTTGGGTCACCCACCTGGGAGTTCCAGACCACCACGTCGCCGAATGCCTGCTTAGTATCTGCGCATTGGTTTTCTTGTGCGGTGCCGTGGAAACTGTAGGCCGTGCCATGTTGTGGAGAATCATTGTCTCCGGCCTCCTCTTCGGGACTTACCTCTGCGTACGCCCCGCCGGTATCTTTGTCCCCGCCACGCTGGCGATCGCCGCACTGATCGAGCCCTTGCTTGCCCCCTATGTCGCCGCGACCCTCGCCATCGCTAGCGCCGTCTTTCTTGCGTCCAGTGGAAATATCTGGGCGAAATACACCTGGCTTACTTTGGCTTGCACCATCACGGCTTGTCTACTGGCGTGGGCGCTCGGGGTGCTGTGGCGGAAGCGGGCGTGGTCGAAAGCCCTCCTTCTCCCGGCCGTCGGAATCGCCGCAGCCGTTGCCATCGGAATTGTCGCCGCACTGCAACCTGCCGTTTTCCAATCGCTGGTGGAAACAGTCGGAAGGTATGTGCCTGGCCTCCAGAGTGGTTCAAAAAGCTATTTGGTTGCGGAACTGTCGCCGCTGTGGGACGTTCCTCCCGGCGGTGTGGGGTCCATCTTCGAATTTCTGGGGCCTGTCTGGCTTCCCGCTTTCCCTGTTCTTCTTTGCGCCTTTCCCGCCATCTGGCGCTCCCGCCGCCCCGCACTCGTTCTCTGCTCGGTCTGGGGACTCGTCATGACCGCCGCCGGTGTCATCCAGATGCGGATGATGGTTTACGGGGAACCCGCCATCGCCGTCGCCGCAGGTGTTGGTTGCGCCTGGTTGATGGCGCAATTGCCGCGCTTCCGGACTGCCCTGTCCGTTTCAACCGCCGTCTTCCTCTTCGTCAGCGGCGTTCCCCACAGTGCCGCGCACAGCGTTACCGACGGTGGTCCACGTTTGGAGTGGCGGCAGGCACTGGCATGGCTGCGGTGGAATACCCCGGAGCCCATGGGAGATCCCAAAGCCTGGCTGGGCTACTGGCCCGCCTTGACTCCCGGCAAGGACTTCGCCTACCCGGCCTCTGCCTACAGCGTTCTAACATGGTGGGATTTCGGCGATTGGGTCAATGCCATCGGCCACCGGATTCCTTCCACCAACGGGACCCAGACCAATGCCGATACTGTTGCGGCATTCCTCACCGCAGCGTCACCGGAGGCTGCCCGGAGTCTGGCTTCCCAAATGCACGCCCGCTACGCTGTCTTGAATTTCGAAGTGACCGGCAAGCTGTGGGAAACCGTGCTCCGGTGGTCCAACCGTACTGTTTCCCGGTATCAACAGGTGATATTCACCAACACGCCCACCGGAGGCCGCATCCCGCTGATCATTTACCTGCCGGACTACTACAAAACCATGGCCGTGCGCATCTACAATTTCGACGGCCAACCCATCTCCGCCGGGTCGGAGATTTCGGCTTTCATCACCAAGCCTGTGCGTGACGTCTCCGGCATGCAGATCGATGTGCTGGAAAGGGAGGAGAAGTTCGAGTCGCAGGAGAAACTGCAGGAATACAGGCTCCTGCATCCGGGTCAGTCGGTGCTGGTCGGCAGTAACGACCCCTTGGTGAGCTGCGTCAACGTGGACGGCCTCGATTGGGTCAAGCCGGTGTTTGCCTCGTCGGGACAGGCCGGACCCCGGACGGTCAAGGTTTTTGAGATGAACCCATAGCGGGTTGCAATCGTACTCGACCTATCTCAATTCCGGGGATCTCACCACTCGTGAGATCCCCGTACTGGTCGCGCAAGTTGTCCTGAAGTTCGGCCAAGGACTCAATGTTGGTCTCGGGCCGAATGCGCAACTACCCTACGCCGCGCGTCGGCGCCGAATCGCCACCATCGCTCCGCCGATGCCGAACAGCAGCACGGTCGACGGTTCCGGCGTTTCGCTCGCCGTGTAGCTCTCGATGGTGGAACGTCCCGAAACCGGATTCGTCGTGATCGAGGTATCGCCATTGATCGTCACGGCGGCCGCAATCGTACCGTCGGGTCCAAGCAGATTGCCAAAGTCGGTCCCCAGCAGATACACGAAAAACTCGCTGCCGTCGGTCGAGGACGTACCCAGCGCGGCACCGTCCAGTGTCACCACGAAACTGAAACCGGTCCCAAAAGCCGTCACCCCGGCGTCGTAGTAATTGCTGCCGCCCACCGTGTTGTCGAACTGCACCGGAGGTGCCCAGAACGATCCCGTCACTCCACCCAGGCTGCCGTCCAGCGAGTGGTCGAAAGTGAAACCGGTGGCGCTGAAGTTGAACACCGACGCCGTTGCCGCCAGCGAAGTGTTCGCGTTCGCCTGGTTGAACTGGATCTCGATGTAACCCGCCGTGGAGTGCGAGATCGACGAACTGTCCACCGACACCGTGTAACTGACCGGAGCGGCAGCCAAGGGCGCAATCGAGCCCAGAACGAGGAAGGGAAGGAGAAGTCTTTTCATAAGTGAGCCCTGTGCTTTCTTAGTTTGCCACCACATAGCGCTTCGTCGTGTAGGCGATGCGCGCATTGGTCGGATCGGTGAATGTGATAGTAACCGGGCTGCTGGTCGCGCCAGCCGCCAAGCTGCTTGGAATCGTGATGTAAGGCACGCCGCCCGATGTCGGAAGCGTCGGAAGTGTAACTCCCGCCGGCAGCGTGGTGAAGAACACGTACACCGGACCAGCCAAAGCAGCCGCGCCGGTGTTCGTCACTGTTATCGTGCCCGTGTACTTGCCGGTTGCCCGGTTGAGCGACAACGGCGAGGCATTCAACTGCGTCCCGTTCGTAACTTCCGTCAAGCCGTTCACAGTTACGGTGGCCGATGCCGAAACGCCGTCCCCGGCCGCGTTGTGGCCGATCACCGAATACGACGTGGTCGACGAGGGCGAAACGCTGCCGCCCGCAGCCGAACTGGCGAAAGCGGCATTCGTCCACACGTACGATGTTGCTGCCGGAGTGCAGCTTGCCGCCAGCGTTGACGAATCGCCCAGGTTGATGACCGCCGGGGTCGCCGTCAGCGTGCAAACGGGAACCGCCGGTTGAATGACCGTCACCGTCGCGCTGGATGACGCACCGGTGCCGGAGTTGTTCGTGCCCTGCACCGAGTAGGTCGTCGTCGTCGTCGGGCTCACGCTGCCGGAGGAAGCCGAGGACGCG
>CAITMP010000090.1 GCA_903893525.1 uncultured Acidobacteriia bacterium
ATTGGTCTTGGATGGAGACGTTGGTGAGGTCTACCATCTGGCAGCTGTGGGCTTCCGAAGCCGAACCGCGCTGGCAGAGAATAACAGCACAGTTGACGGTGGCCTTGAAGGTGTCGCCAGAGACGCGGACCATTTTGTGAATGCGGTGCCTCAACATCTGCTCGCGCAACGGACGGTGCGTCTTGATGGTCATGAAAGTGTCACTGACGATGAAAGACAGCACGCCATCCTCCGCCAGTGGGCTAGGACGGACGGGGTCACCTATAAAGCGGGCGATGAACGCCCCGTATGGATCCTTCCAACCAAGTCCGAGAGCATCTTTCACTTCATCCGATATATCAGTTCCGCCGTAGGGCGGATTGCCGATAACGATGTGGAAGGGGGCGGGATGGTGCTCGCCGTCTGAGACGAGTTCGGGGAAGAAGGTTTCGACGTTGAAAAAGGGTGCGGCGATGGTGGCGTGCTTGAACCATTCCGCGAGCCAGTGGGCGTCCTGTTTGCGACGCATGTTTTCGCGGTCCATGGGAGTGGCTCCCGCAGGTTTTACGCCTTTGGCCCTTTCGGCGAAGCCGGGAAACAGCCCCGCCAGTTTTTCACCGATGGACTTGGCGAGTTCGTCGCGCCGCTGGCGGCTGCTGGCGGGCTGGTAGTATTCCTCGCGGACGCCGCGGAGTTCGGCGAGGATGGAGTTGCTCAGCAGGCCGTGACCGACATCGGCCAGGGTATTGGCGCAGATGAGGTTAGTTTCAAGGTTGGGGAGCGATGACAGGCCGTAGTTGTGGGCGGGATCCGTGAGGTGGATTTCCTGCTCGACGACGAGCGTGAGGAAGAAGCGCAGCTTGGCGATGAGAGTGGCCAGAGGCTGAATGTCTAGGCCATAAAGGTTTTTCTGAATGAGGCCGAGCTTGCGCAGGTAGTTGTAGCTCTTGCTCTCCATCTCCTCGGCGATCTTGACGCGATAGACTGCGGGGATGCGCGAGAGGAGGCGTTGTTTCCAAAGATCAGCCCGGGGATCAACGCGGCGTAACAGCTCCACCATGCGGTGGAGCATGCCCATGGGGAAGGCACCGGAGCCGCAGGCGGGGTCGAGCACGCGCACGGCTTCGAGGACATCGACGACACGCCCGGCGATGGACGAGTAATCGGCGTGCGGATTGAGATCGTAGCAGAGTTGGCCGAGCAATTGGAGGTCGGCGGGGATAGCTCCGTTTTTCTCAAACTCGGTGCGGAGGTGGAGGTGGAGTGCCTCGTTCACCATGTAGTCCACGATGCGGCGCGGGGTGTAATAGGAGCCGGATGCCTTGCGGGCGGACTTGGCAGCTGCTTCATCGTCGGGGTCGATCTCGGCGAGCAAGTTTTCGAAGACGAGGCCGAGCAGCTCTGGGTCGAGCGCGACATCCTCTTCCAGCGGAGTATTTTCGGCGACGGTGAAGCGGTAGCGGTCGAAGATCCGGTTGAGTCCCTCCATCGGCTGCGGTCTGGCACGGGCACCCTCGCCGGGCAGGGTGAAGCCGTCCTCTCGGCGGGCGTAGAAGAGCTTGTTAGGTACCTTAAAGGCATTGCCTTCCTCGTGGGTGAATTTCAGGTTGTCCTCGGGCAGGGCGTCGAAGAGGCCGCCATTGAGGTAGGGGATTCGATCGAAAAGGGAGTAGTCGAAATCGGTGGGGAGATTTTGTTTGCCGACGTAGGCAAGTCTCTTGAGGTTGGAGTCGGTCACTTCCAGGTCATGGATGGCCTCCGGGCCGGATTTCCGGCGCTGGTCCATGGGACGGTTGAGCGACTGGAAGAAGATGTTCTGGAGAATGCCACGATAGTAGTTATTGCCTTCGAGGAAGGAGCGGGAGTCGCCGTCCTTGGTGAGGACACGGCGGTTTTCGGCGGTGTCGTAGAGTTCGAGCAACTCGACGGGGATGAGCCGCATTTCCTTGAGGAACCATGTGAAGAGTGTGCGGCAGATGAGGCGGACGGTGAACTCGTCGGTTGCCCGGGTGCGGTTGGCTTGTGTGTCCGGGGTTTGATCGGGAAGCTGGGCGAGGTGGATTTCCTGTCTGGCCCAGCGGAACCAAGCCGCTAGGGATTTGTAGAAGCTGTCCTTGAGTCCCTCGACGGAGAGGATTTTCTGCCAAGCGCTGTCGAGATCGGCATAGGTGCGGATGGCGGTCTCGTCGGAGAGTGAGGCAAGGGAGAAGCGCTGGAGGAGATCGAGGTAGGCGCGGTGGGGAGAGTGGACGTCGATGTCGCGGATGAGCGAGACGCGGGTGAGCACGTCACGGGTGCCGTCGCGAAGGTTGCGGCGGCGGTTGATGACGGCGATGGAAAGTCGGGCGTCCTCGCGAAAGAGCACGAGCACTGGCTGAGGGACGAGGCGGTTCAGGGCGCGGGTGATGTCACCGTAGGTCTCGCGGGTGTGAGGCTGCCCGTCGGGGCGGGAATGCAAATCGAGGGCAAAGAAGATGTAGGACTTGATGATTTTTTCATCAATCGGTTCTGGTTCGGAGAAAAGGATGCCTTGTCCGCGAGTTGCGGGTTTAAGGTCGCTTTCTGTGAGCTGGAAGATGAGATGGGCGGTTTTCCAAAGCGAAACGTGCGCGTTTTCTTCGCGGATGAATCCGTTCGGATCGAGCTGTTCCCGGAGTGACTTCAGGGTATCGATGGGAAGCGTGCGGTTACTCGTGTAGCCCAGAGTGTTGAACAGGGATGTAGCAGCCGGCCGTAAAGACTGGGTAGTGAAGTCCAGTAGGCAGGATTGGATGGACTGGCGGAGGTCG
>CAITMP010000091.1 GCA_903893525.1 uncultured Acidobacteriia bacterium
CGGGAAGCGGGTTCTGATTGATGGCCAACAGCGCGTGACAGCCCTGATGGCTGGACTGCTTGGACGTGAAGTCCTGACCAAGGACTATGAGACCATCCGAATTAGAATCGCTTTTAACCCACAGACGGAGAAGTTTGAGGTGGCCAATCCGGCGATTCGCAAAGATCCGGCGTGGATAGAGGATGTCGCGCATGTCTTCTCGGGTGCCGGTCTGTTTGACCTCGTCGACGGCTACACTGCCAGAAATCCGGGCGTGGACCGAAACCGGATTGGCAGGGTGGTGCAGCAGCTATGTCTGATTGTCAATAACCACGTCGGACTCATCGAACTGGGCGAGGATCTGGACATCGAAACTGTTACCGAGATATTCATTCGGGTCAATTCTGCTGGGGCGGAGCTATCCCAGGCAGATTTCGCCATGTCCAAGATCGCGGCCAATATGACCTACGGGGGGAATCTTCTCCGCAAGGCTATCGACTATTTCTGTCACTTGGCCGTGACCTCTGAGTTCTTCAGCCGCATCGAAAAGGATAAGGACTTTGTGGAATCGGAGTTCTTTTCTCCGATGAGATGGCTGCGGGACACCAACGATGATATCTACGGCCCAACCTATACCGACATGCTCCGTGTTGCCTTCACGGCAGAGTTTGGGCGCGGCAAGCTTGCTGATTTGGTAGCCCTCCTTTCGGGACGAAATTTTGAGACTCGCCAGTTTGAGGCCGAGATCGCCGAGCAGTCATTTGCGCGTCTGAAACGCGGCATCCTGACCTTCATCAACGAGACACACTTCAAGCGGATTACGATGATTCTCAGGTCGGCTGGCTTTGTGACAAGCGATCTTCTCGGCGGTCAGAACGCGGTCAACTTCGCCTACATCCTGTATCTTCGGGGGCGCGCTGAAAATGTTCCGGCTGCCGACCTTGAGAGTGTTGTGCGCCGCTGGTATGTGATGTCAATGCTGCGCGGACGCTACGCCGGTAGCCCCGAGACTGCATTCGATGCCGACATTCGGCAGGTCGAAACTCATGGTCTTCTTGCCTATACGAACATGGTCTTTGCAACAGAACTTCCTGAGAGTTTCTGGACTGGAATGTTGCCCCAATTGATGGAGACATCCTCCTCCCGCAGTCCCTACTTCCTTGCCTACAAGGCAGCTCAGGTAAAGCTGGGGGACAAGGGGTTTTTATCCCGTGACATTAGCGTGCTGGACCTACTGCTGAATCGCAGCGATGTCCACCACGTCTTTCCGCGAAACCATCTCAAGAAACAAGGACTGAATCCGGGACGATACAACCAGATCGCGAACTTCGTCGTCGCCCAGAGTGAAATCAATATCGCCATTGGTGACAAGGCCCCCGAAATCTACTTCGCGGAACTTCAGGCGCAGTGTGCGGAGGGTCCACGCAAATATGGGGGAATCAGCAGCGTGGAGGAACTCAGCGCAAATCTGCAAATGAACTGCCTGCCCGAGGCTCTGCTTTCCGGCGAGCTTCCCGACTACGCTTTGTTCTTGGAACAACGTCGGAAGTTGATGTCACTGAAAATTCAACAGTGGTTTGAGGCTCTCTGACGTGATTACCGATTCCACGTTGGCTTCCATGCGGGCCTTCAAGACTGAGCAAAGACGAATCGCCGCTCGGGGTGTCCGGATGTTGGTCCGCAAGGATGGAGAAGCATGATAGCGGATTTGAAACCGTATCTGGAATATCGAGACTCCGGCTTGCCCTGGCTTGGTCGCGTGCCCGCACATTGGGACCTGCGCCCAGCTTTCGGGGCGTTCACTCCGAATCACGAGGACAACAGAGGCATGAAGGTACGAACCGTGCTCTCTCTCAGTTATGGGCGCATCATAATCAAGCCGACCGAAAAACTCCATGGTCTTGTGCCGGATTCGTTCGAGACCTACCAGATTGTCCGGCCTGGGGATATTGTCCTTCGGACGACCGATCTGCAAAATGATCATACGAGTCTTCGGGTTGGCATGGTTCGGGATCGGGGGATTATTACGTCGGCATATCTGACGCTAAGAGCCAATCCTGACGTCATCCCGGAGTTTGCGTTTCAGTTCCTAAACGCATGGGATAGCAGCAAGGCCATCTACGGATATGGGTCGGGGCTTCGTCAGGGCCTCGATTTTTCTCACTTTAAGCGAATGCCCGTTGCCGTACCTCCTCCCGACGATCAGGCCGCCATTGTCCGTTTCCTAAACTGGGCGAACGGGCAGCTGGATCGCGCCATCCGCGCCAAGCGAAAAGTGATCGCCCTGCTGAACGAACAAAAGCAGGCCATCATCCACCGCGCCGTCACCCGCGGCCTCGACCCAAACGTCCCCCTCAAACCCTCCGGAATCCCCTGGCTCGGCGAAATTCCGGCACATTGGGCTGTTACTCGGATTAAGTATCTACTTCGAGAAGTCGATCAACGCTCAACAACGGGAGGTGAACCCCTGCTTTCAATGCGGATGCATCATGGCTTGGTCCTATTCGCAGAGCATTTCAACAGGCCTCCACAAGCTGCAAGTTTGGTCGGCTTCAAGCTGGTCCGGCCCGGACAATTCGTAATTAACCGAATGCAGGCGGGCAACGGTGTGATCTTCCCGTCTCTTCTGGACGGCTTAGTCAGCCCGGACTACGCGGTCTTTGATCCGATAGGCGATGCCGATGTCACATTCCTGGGTATTCTCTTTCGGAGTCGAAATGTCCGGGTTAAGTTTCGTGCTGAATCTAAAGGTCTCGGCACCGGTACATCGGGTTTCATGCGGCTTTACAATGACAGACTCGGCGCAATCCACGTTGCACTTCCGCCAGCGCACGAACAGCGCGAAATCATGGCAGCTTTGGCATCGGAGCAATCTGGCCTCGACCTCGCCATATCTCGTCTTGATCGTGAAATCGAACTCCTCCGCGAATACCGAACCCGCCTAATCGCCGACGTAGTCACCGGCAAACTCGACGTCCGCCAGGCCGCCGCGCAACTCCCAGACGAAGCCCTCCCCGACCTGGACGAAGACACAGAACTAACCGACGATCTCGAAGTCCCCGAAGAGGACGCCGCATGACACCCGACACCACCGAAAAGGGCCTCGAAACTCTCATCGTCCGCCACCTCACCGGCCTCAACGGTCTGAACGTCCCGCCCTCCTCCCCCGCGCCGGCCCCCGATCCCGCCGGTATCGGCTACTTCGCCGGCAGTCCCAAAGACTTCGACCGAGCCCACACCCTCGACGTCCCCCAGCTTTTCGCCTTCCTCCTCGCCACCCAGCCCGACACCTTCCACAAACTCGCCCTCGCCAATCCCGCCGACCCGAAGGACATCGGCCGCCTCAAATTCCTCTCCCGCCTCTCCTCGGAAATCGCCCGCCGCGGCGTCATTGACGTCCTCCGCCTCGGCATCGACCACGGCCCCCTCAACTTCCGCCTCTTCTTCGGCACCCCCTCCCA
>CAITMP010000092.1 GCA_903893525.1 uncultured Acidobacteriia bacterium
AGGATACACCGATTCGGGGGCGGAATCACGGGACTCCGCCCTGTCGGGGTTTGTGGTGTTAGAAGGTGGCGCGGAGGCCGGCGACGGAGATGGAGAAGGGGAAGGTCGCCGAGCAGGTTGCGGTGGAGGAGGCGAGCGAGCCGGTGAGCGCGCCGCAGGTGACGGCTTGGTCGCCCGAGGTTTCCGAGGTGACGCGGAGGGTCGGGGTTGTGCCGGTGGGGACGTTGGTTGCGGCCACGTTGACGGTGACGGCAGTGTTGGCGTTGATTTGGACGTCCGGGCTCAGGTAGGAGCCGGTTGGTGTATTGGGGACGCTGGTTCCGTTCACCTGGGTGATGCGCAGGGTGGGTTGGGAGAGGGTCGTGTTGGCGGCGACGTTGTGGAGCGGGCCGATGAAGAAGGTGCCGGAGGTCGACCGGAGCTGTCCGGCTGGCCCCGTTCGGGCTCTTGACGTATCGACAAAACTGTAGCTACTATGGGCTGTGGAGATCGACTTCACTTGGGATGCCGAAAAGGCGAGGCGAAACATTGTCAAGCACGGTGTCAGCTTTGAGGTGGCGAAATCTGTATTCTCCGATCCGTTCCTCATTCTGGTCGAAGATCGCGAAGTTGACGGCGAACTTCGTTATCATGCCCTCGGGCATACGCCAGCCGGGCAGCTCCTGGTTTGCGTGTTCGTCGAGCGATTCGAAGGCCGTCGGCACATGGTACGAATTATTTCTTCACGCGAGGCGGACAAGCATGAACAGCGAACATACTCCTATCAATTCACGACGCGGCATTGAAATCGGCCAGGAGGCACGGGACCTGTATGAACAACGCGACCGGAGCTTGGACGAGGATCCCGATTCCCGTCCCTTGCATCCCGACCGTTGGGCGAACGCCATGCGCCGGGACGAATTTTTCCGACCTGTGAAGAAGTTGACTTCTGTAAGGATCGACGCCGATGTTCTCGACTGGCTCCGATCCAAAGGCGAAGGACACCTAACCCGGATCAATGAGATTCTGAGGGAGAGGATGTTGTCGGAACGGACGTCGTAGCGACCTCCGACTTCCATTCACCAGCTAATAGTCCGCGGGCAAGATGGCGGACTCGGAGCCCTTGAATACCTCCGCGCCGTCCGCGGCCCACGGAACGAATACGGGCTGCGAGTCCAAAATTGCCGCGAACCGGTTGGGTGTGGACTTGGCTGTGCCCCGGCGTCGGTTCGGTGTTGCGAACCGTTTGCCGTGGGGCCAGTGATTGCATTGATTTGGCCAGAAAGCGCGTCCGTCGTATTACGCCCGCGTGGCTGGGACTTACGACACGCTGCAGACTCACCAGATGGTTGGAACCGAGGACGTGCGGATCTTGCCGTCGCGGCTGATGACTGGAACTCCAAAGTACAGGGCAGTGGCGGCGATGATCCTATCCGGCATGTCGGGCACCTCGGCGCGCGCGACACTGGACATGGCGTCAACTATTGCGGAGCGAAGGGGGACTTCCTTCAAGACGCAATCGGGGTCCGAAAGAGCGATTCGGAGATCCGAGTAGAGGTTGGGTGGTATGCGACGCTTTTCAATCAGGTAGATGATCTCGGCTAAGCTGACCGCCGATAGCGCAATCTCATTCCCGGATTCGGCGGCATGGTCCATGAAGGCTCTGGCGGGCTCGGACAGGCCCGGATTCCGCAGCAGATACCACAACGCAGCGTGGGTATCCGCCACTCCGACGATCACTATCCATCAAAGCGCCCGTCCAGCCGCGCCGGGCTATTGCTCGTGCGTGTCAGCTGTTTAGCGCGCGGCTCGTGCGCTATGCGGTGCCACCAAAGCCTTCGAACATTTGACGCCGATTCTCGTCGATTTCCTCCGATGTTGGACCCGGGCCATATTGAGCCAAAAGCCCATATGCGGACTTCTTCGGTCTACGTGCGGGCATATTATTGGGTTCCGATACTGCACTTCCGGCCAACTCGGCCAGGTAGCGCGGTAGCGGGAGATTGGCGCAGGCTGCACGCACTTCCAGAGCCGAGGCTTCTTGGTCGGAAAGTTCGATTGTCAGGATCATTGGCGTGGCTGTCCTAAAACCTAGGGTAGCGCAGGCGGGATGGGGACGGGCTGCGTCACTGGTTGGCGGGGCAGCCCGTCGGTTTTGTGGGGTTAGAAGGTGGCTCGGAGGCCGGCGACGGAGATGGAGAAGGGGAAGGTCGCCGAGCAGGTTGCGGTGGAGGAGGCGAGCGAGCCGGTGAGCGCGCTGCAGGTGATGGCTTGGTCGCCCGATGTTTCCGAGGTGACGCGGAGGGTTGGGGTGGTGCCGGTGGGGACGTTGGTTGCGGCCACGTTTACCGTGACGGCGGTGTTGGCGTTGATTTGGACGTCCGGGCTCAGGTAGGAGCCCGTTGGGGGATTGGGGACGCTGACGATTCCGAGCTCTGCTTACCCAGATCGAAAGGCAACTCGCGACCTATCCCACCGACCTACCCCACCGGCCTGCCCCGACGAAACGTGCCGCATTCAACCGTCCGAAAAGAGCCCTGTGTTGCCTTATCCAGCGCAAGCCGGATCAGTGGCAGATTATCCCGTAGGATATGCCAGTCGATCGAAGACAGCACCAAAATCGCGATGCGTCGAATGGAAAGGTTCTGTTCGTACAACAGGGTCTGGTCGCCGGTCACAAAGACCTCGACCCCATCGTCTTCCGCAACTTTCAACAGCGCCCCGTTTTTTAGTCCTGCCCAGCCCTTGTACCTGACTGTGAACACATCATGCTCGCCAAGATGGTTTCGTAACAGATGCGGGAGATTTTCATCAAGCAACACCTTCAACTGACGACCAATCCTTGGTCGAGGTGGGCAAACTCAATGAGTCGCTTGATTTCCGGCATCGAGAGGCCGGGGTAGTTCTCCTGTATGAG
>CAITMP010000093.1 GCA_903893525.1 uncultured Acidobacteriia bacterium
TAGACAGTGCCGCGCTTGAGGTCGCGGATGGTGGCGGTGAGACGCGGATTGTAGACATAGCGGCGCACGTTGTCCGCCTGGGTGACCAGTGCGCCCTTCCCGGCAAAATCGTCGGGATGCAGGACTTGGACATAGGCGGCCTTGCCCGCGACCGCAAGGGCGACAGCCGCAAGAACTCCGCCGATCCAAGCGATGCCGCTATGGAACGGTGCCGTGCGCTCCGAGGAACCCGGATTGCTGCCGAGAGACGCGAGGATTCCAACGATTGCGAAGTTCGCAAACATGGCCGTCTTGCCGTAACTAAGAAACGGGGTGGCCACGCCGGAAAGCGGAAAAAGGCCGAGGATGCCAAGCGAGATCAACAAAAGTTCAGCCGAGAGCAGGATCGTGAGGCCGAGCGCCAAGAACACGGCATAGTCGGTGCGGGCCCGGCGGGCTATTCGAAGGCCGGTCCAGACCAATAGGGCGAAAATGGCGTAGAAAATGGCCACACCGGCGAAGCCCCACTCCTCGCCGAGGACGGAGATGATCAGATCCGTGTATCCTGCCGGAATCACATCGGTTTCGCCCAATCCCGGGCCAGTTCCGAGCGGACCGCCGGAGGAAATTGCCCAAAGGGAATGAACCACTTGGTCGCCGCCGTGAACGGCGTTGTCCCACGGGGAAAGGAACATGGCGACCCGCTCATGTACGGTATGGGGGGTGTCCAGGAAGTGTCCTGCAAGGAAGGCGGTGGCAAGAACGGACGCGCCGGCTACAGCCAACCCCACTCGGTTCCTTGCCAACGCGTACAAGGCAAGAAAGACTGAGGCGAAAACCAAGGCGGGGCCAAGATCCTTCTGCAGAAAGAAGAACAGAACCGCGACGGCAACACCGGTCAGGACGGGGACAGCGTGCTCCAGCTTTGGCAGATCGAAGCGCCGCACGCCCTCGTGACGCAATTGGCGTAGTAGGGGCCATTTCTTGCCGAAAAAGCCGGCGAGGAAAAAGACGAGGAGGATTTTTATGACTTCCACGGGCTGCGCGGGTCCCAAGTTTACCTTTGCGTCGCTGCGGCCCGGCCCGCTGCCAAAGGCGATGAGGGCGATCGAGAGGATGAGTGCGCCCAAAAGGGGCACAAAACTGAGGTTGGACCATTTCGTCTCCCACTCGATGAAGCTGGACAGGAGCATCAGGGTGCAACCGCCGACAACGCCTTGGGCGAACGGAACGAACAGGGGTGTATCGCGAAGGGGGTCGCGCAACGCGAGCATGAGCGAAAAGCCGATGCCGGTAGCCAGCAGGAGGAGCGGCAGGAAGATCCACGGACCCCGGAAGCCGCGAAGGTTCCAGACGATGCTGGTCAGCAAGAAAGCGGCGAGTATGGCTCCACCCCAGAGGCGGAAGTCGCGGTCAAAATCGCCCCACGAACGGACAGAAACTCTGGGTTTGAATTGTGCAAATTGAGCCGGTGTAAAGACCTTGAGGCGGTAGAGGATGGTGGTGTTGGAAATGCTGCCGCCGCGCTCGGAGATGGCCTCGAAGACCTTCTTGGCAACATTCGCGCGTTCGTCAGGGCTGGTGAAGACGGTGAGGGCAGGTTCAATTTGTTGGGCGTTTTGGATGCCGACAAGGTTGAGAAGCGGTACGGGGGATTCGGCCCGCCTTTGCTTGGCAAGATAGGTGAGTTTCCAAGCTCCGGATACCAGCAGGGCGACGATCAGAACCCATAGGAGTCCGCCGAGCTGGCCGGATTTTGGGGCTCGGACGGCATTGCTGCGGGACGCCGCGAGGTCGCTGGCTTTGAATTTGTCTATTGCCATGTTGGCTCCGGCATTCTAGTCTTGGTTCACGGGAGTACCGGCGCGACGGGCGTCTTCGAGGCGGGCTTGGATTTCACGCCGTTCCGACGCGATGCGGTCGGCTTGGGCGATCCCGGTCGGCCGAATCGATTCATAGATCGATTGGGCTCTTTCCAAGTCCGCATCGGCGTTCCTATAGGCCTGCTGCATCTTGTCCAATTCGCGGAGCTGCTTGGCCAGTGCCATGGACCGATCCCCCCTCGATTTGTAGGCTGCGGCCAGGTTCTGTTGCTGGAGGCGGCCTGGACGTGCGCCCAGCTTCGAAGCTGCCTGGTACTCCTCCTCCGCCCGGTCCAGCTCCCCGTTCATCAGGTGGACGAGGGCAAGCCCGAGGTGTGGATCGGGCGAGTGATCCAGAAGGGTCTTGGCATCGCCGAAATCCTGCAGAGCTCCCTTGTAATCCTGGGCACGGATCTTCAGGTGGCCTTCGACAATCTGCAGATCCCCACGGATGGACTTGTTGTCGGGTGCCAAGCGCACCGCCTTGTTCAAGGCGTTCCGCGCGTGGAGCCAATCGTTCTTCGACACGGCTGCACCGGGGCTGAAGCTGCGGTAGTTTGAGATTACATGCTCGGCGTCGGCGAGATAGCGATCGCGGAGTGCGTTCTTGGCGGGGAAGAGCGGCGCGGGGAGCCAAGCGCTTTTTTCGAGCGTCACTCGCTCCTTGTCTGCCTCGTCGGCGGAGATTTGGCTGGACTCAATGCGAGAGCGCAGCGCATCGGCCCGGTGCCACATGCGGATCTCATAGCCGATCCACATCAGCACGACGAACAACAAGGCAGTCACAACACCAACTTTGACGAAAACCGATTCCAAGCTCAAAGGCAGAACCTTGGACAGCCAAGGAAGTCGCTGGCCCGACGGCGGCTGGGAGGTTGCTGTTCTTCGAGTCGGGTCGGTATCCGGCTCGGGCGCAACCGTCCTGCGGGTGGCGTCTGGATCGGCGCTCGGGGCCTGGGCGACGGACCTCCGCTCCAACGCGGTTTTGAATTCCGATGACTTCTGGAACCGCTTGCGGGGATCGGGGTCGAGCGCCTTCCGGACAACTTCCCGGAGACCGGAAGGCAGCAGCATGGTCGACTGCTTCAGGGAGTCGTATTTGCGGATGGCGGCTTCCAGCTTCGGGACGTCGACGGCGTCGAAATAGGGCTTCGACGTGAGCATCTCAAAAAGCACGGTGGCCACGGACCAGAGGTCGGCCTGGGCATCGACTTCGCCTGTTTCGAGGCGCTGGGGCGAGGAATACCGGGCACTGGCGAAGTAATTTTGGGTCTTGCCACGGGTGGCAGCAATGGCTTTGGCGATGCCGAAATCGAGAACCTTGACTTGGCCCCCGGGGGTAATTCTGATGGTGCCGGGCTTGATATCGCCGTGGATGATGCCCTTGTATTCACGGTCTGTCACGTAGGCTTGGAACGCGTGCGCGCGCTCCAAGACGATGAGCACGTCCAAGGCAATTTGTACCGAACGGTCGGGTGGGATGGGGCCGCGGCGAATCACTTCGGAAAGATCCTCGCCTTCCACGAACTCCATGGCGATGTAAAAATAGCCGTCGAGGTCGGCGATCTCATAGATCTGGG
This sequence comes from uncultured Acidobacteriia bacterium, assembly GCA_903893525.1. GTDB lineage: Bacteria > Acidobacteriota > Terriglobia > Bryobacterales > Bryobacteraceae > BOG-234. Next base: position 3,422 of record CAITMP010000093.1, read on the forward strand.
CGATACGACCGCCTGGCTCGCGGCGCGCGAGTTGGTCCTGCAGGGCGGCTCCACGACGCTCGGCATCGATGACCTCGCGGCTGTCCTCGTCGATTGCGGGATCGATAATCTTGAGGAATACGGTCCGCTTCATCTGCGGATCCTCGGCAAGGTAGACGCGGGCCATCCCTCCGCCTTTGAGTTTGCGGATGATGCGGTACCTGCCGAAAGTCTCCGGTTCCATCGCCATGGTTACGGTTTCGCCCCATCTTTCTTAGGGGATTTCTCTTCAGTCTTGGCCGCCCGCGATTTCATTTTGTGGGTTCGGGCAGGCGGAGGCCCGCCGAAGTAGTTCCCCATATGCTCAGGCGGCGAATCGATCCAAATCGGCTCGGCTCCATTGTCCAAAAAAGCGTTGTCGCGGAGGATTGGTTTGGCCCCGGGGAAGACGTCGATACCTGGTTTCTGAGGGCCGGGCTTGGCTTTGCCGTTGCCCGAGATGATATTGCCCTCGACCACCGGGGCGGAGGAATCCTGGATTTCGAGGCCTGTTGCCAAATTTCCAATGATTCGGGAACGGAGGATCTTGGGTGTGGCCGTACCGCGAACAACGATGCCCGTGTAGGCATTTTCGACCCGGACATTTTCAACGAGCACATCGCAGGTGGCAGCATTTTCGGCCGAAATTTGGATGCCGGAGCTCTCGGGGTCGGTACGGATTCCTCGGATGGTGACGTTTTTCAGTGACGCACCCGCTACGTTATCGGCTCGGACGACGGGGCCGGCATCCGGGGCGGTCAGGACAACCGGGCCCGACTCGTCGCCGCGCACCGTTACCCCAGACCTCAAGTAGACTCGACCGGAATACTCGCCGGGGGAAATGAGGACGGTATCGCCTTTTTGGGCCACTCGAAGCTTGTCCTCAATGCGGCCCCCTTGCTCCACCCGAAGGGTTTGCGGGGCATGCACCACCGGCTGAAGGGGACCGATGAGCTGTGCTCGGAATATCCAGCCAGCCACTCCAAGGCCGCCGAACGCCATGCCAGCCAGCCCGACGGCGGCCAATGTCAGCCAGCCGACTCCATGCCGTTGGCCTGGCTGAGCCGCGCGGGGGACGGGCGTCGGCATGGCAATTGCCTGCGGACGGGATGGGTCGGCCTTGCCGTATCCGGGGGCAGCCGCGACCGTGATCGTGATGTTGTCCTTGCCTCCGGCGTCGTTGGCTGCACGGATGAGTGCATCAATGGCCGCACCGTAGTCCGGGGCGTACATTTCCATCCCGGCGGCGATGGTGGCCTTTTCCACCAGATCCGTGAGTCCGTCGGAACAAAGCAGGAGCGCGCCGTCCGCGGGCATGGGGAAATTGAGGGTGTCGATGAAATTCTGGTCGTCGGGCGTCCGTTCGGCGCTGCCGACGTCGCGGAAGATCTCGTTGCGCCGGGGATGGCGCATGGCGTCGGTTTCAGAGAGCTCGCCCCGGTCTTCGCGCTCGCCTACGGGAGAGTGGTCTTTGGTGATCTTTTCGATGCTGCCGGGTCGGAGCAGGTACAGGCGCGAATCGCCCACATGGCCCACATGGACGATGCCGTCGACAACCAATGCCACGGTAAGGACGCAGGCCATGCCGTTCCATTCAGGATTGGCGGAGGCAAGGCGGAAAATCTCGTTGTTGGCAAGGGCAATTGCTTCGCGGAGACGTTGCTCGGGGGTTCCCGAATCGCGCTCCAGCCGTTCGCGGATGACCTCAAGCGCGGTTGCGGCGGCAGTCTCGCCAGCAGCGTGGCCACCGACCCCGTCAATGACGAGGAAGATCCCCCGCTCGGCGTCCACATAACCGAGATCCTCGTTGTTGGTGCGCTTCCGGCCCATGTCGGTGCCGGTCACCGCCGCCAGAATCTGCCTGCTGCCCTGCCGGTTGTTCACCTTCGGCGCTCCTGAATCGCTGTCCAAATACCGAGCAAAACCACTGCCAACGCCATTCCCGTAAGAAGCTCGGTCCGCCAAGCCAAAATATCGGTCACACGATCTCCCATTGGAGATCGACAACCTCCGCCAGGCGGATGGTGGCCTTCGACGGGAGCCGCATGGGACTGCCTTTTTGGACGGGCGTATCGTTCACTTTGGTTCCGTACTGGCTCAGATCCTCGATCACGAAACCATCGGCGTCGTGGTGGATTCGGCAGTGCTCCCTGGATACATCGGGAGGCGAATCGAGCTTGATGTCGACCCAATATGCCTTTCCGCCCCTACCGATTGTGGTTTGGGGGCGTATGACTGCGAACTGTTTCTGGGCTCCGCCTTCCGAATAGCTGATCTTGGCCAGGATCGTGACGCGGGTTACATCGTCGGGGGTTGCCGCCTCTTCTTCGCGCAACGGCTCCGGGGTGACCGAACGGCGGGTGACATCCGTGTCCGGCGGGTCATTCGGCGGGTCCGGCTCCACAGGTTGTGGGGGTGCCGGGGCGGGATCCGGCTGAATGGCGGGGGGCACCGCTTCGGGCTCGCCTGAAGCAGACGCGGCAGTACCGGAACGTGTCTTGATCCGTTGGGTCATGGATCCGGCAGCATATTCCGATTTTTGGGGTGCTCCGAGCTCGGAAACCACTTCGATATCACCGGGCTCGAGGGACTCATCCGCATCGGCATGGATCTCGACCGTCCAGTGTTCGGCGATTTTGATGAACCCGTTCTTGGCCGTATCCAAGCGCAGCTTCGCCCGGACGGTTCCAAGGAGTCCGCCTGAACCGTTGAGCCCAGCCATGCGGTCGTCCAGCGCGTTCCGGATTTCGGTCACAATGAACGGCAGGATGTCACGAATCGGGTGGACGTCGTCCGGGTGCAAGTAGATGCGGTAGACCGCAGGTACGATCGTCTTGCCTCGAATCCGGTTCTTCCCTTTCTCCATGCTGCCGAGAACGGCTTGAACCAGATCGTCACCCTGCAACTTGTACGGGGTCAACTTGTCCTGCTTGGGGTTGATGTCGACTGGGCGTCCGGCCATGCACTCATTGTAGGCGGAAAGTCCGCGATGCGGAGCA
>CAITMP010000094.1 GCA_903893525.1 uncultured Acidobacteriia bacterium
GACCTCATCGGCGGCATCGCCTATCCGGCAAGAAAGTATGGAAGGACCTTGTATGAGGCCGCCTGAAATTGTGTTGCGCGAACTCGTTGTCCAATGGCTCGACAAAGCCGACAGCGACTTGGACGCCGTTGAAGAATTGAGCGTGCACGGGGACCGGTTTCGGGAAATCATAGCGTTCCATTGTCAGCAGGCGGTGGAGAAATACCTAAAAGCATTCCTCGTCCGGCACCAGGTAGAGTTTCCAAAAACGCACGACATTGCGAAGCTCGTGGCGCGATGCGCCAACATCGACGAGCATCTTGCCGCCCACTTGGCTCACGCCTCGGTCCTGACCCCTTATGGCGTTGATGCTCGATACCCAGGGGACCTGCCCGAAGTGCTACTTGGCGGTGACATCGAGTTTCTGGCGATTGCAAAACGCGTCAGGAGCCTCGTCTACGGGAGCTTGGACGCCTACCTCTGCTAACGGACGGGCCGCGCGGGGCACGGCATTGGGCTTGGTGACCAATCACCATGAGAAATCCGGTTCGCCCACGAAGTTTCGGACCGAGTAAGCGATTTATCTCGGTTTGTTTGCCATTCTGCGACCCGGTGGTTACGGTCGATCATTGAAAGTCGGTAAAGATCGGAAGCGGTTCACCGCGGAACGAATCCGCGCAGAGGAAGCCGTGATGAACCACAGACGGGGTCCTTCAATAGGACCGCAGTCGGCCTTCCAGAACATCCGAGTGGCGCGCGACTCAACGAAGAATGTCCAACACTTGCCTCAACGGGACCTCGGGACAACGACGTGCTCACTTCAAAGGTTCGCGCGTTTTTCTGCATGTGACGGACGGCAATGCGACCCCAACTTTCGGCAATGATCACTGAGCAACCCTTATCCGTCTCCTTCCCCTACGATGGAGTAATGGCAGTTGCGCGCTATCCGTGGGAAAGGAACCTGACGTTGTGCCGCGCTGACTTCGTGATTGACAGCGATTTGTGCTTCGAAAGAATCGTAGTGGTCCAAACGTGGGTCCGCTAAATCTGCAAGTTCGGTATCGCCCTGTCCGCATTGGTTGGTGTATCAAGACCGACGACTTAACGGAGTTCCGCGCGGCAGCCCGATTGTCTCATACATTTTGGGGCGGCACGTTCAACCCGATTATCCCCTTGGGCGACAAGATAATCGCTAAGCGGCTGATCGAGAATTTTCAGGTTGATTGCCTGCATTGCTTCTCGCAGACATTGGAAGGCGACCAGCTTATCCAAGAACATCAGCACTTGGAGTGGCCGCATTTGCACAACGAGTTGTTCGTCGACAGTTGGGGGACGGGACGCAGGACCGCCGCGTTTCTGGATGTGCACCATCCTGCCCGGCAGTTGTACGAAAACCATATTAAAGGTCAGGCAACGCCGGCCTGGCGGGCGAAGTACCTGAAATGGTCGCAGTCCGATCCCCTCGCAGATGTCTTCTTGGCGACTTTCGGTTCGTACCCGGAGAAAGATCAAACCGGGCAGGACTACGCGGACTTGTTTCGACACTTCTTGCGCGCCGAGGAGATCGAGATTTCGGCCTCACCGATGCCTCCGGACGCCTATGCGGGCTTCACACCCGCTGCACTCTCCACCTGCGATCTGAGCCCAACGGATTTTAGGCTACGGGACGCACGTGCCGGCATCTATTACGGATGCTGCAGCGACTTTGCGGATATCGTCAGCTATTGGAATATTCGCGCGACGGGACGGCAGGTCCTATTCTACGATCCGGCGTTCCATGAGCGCATGATCAAGTCCGTAAATCATTTTCTGAACACCATCCGCCAGCGTGCCGACAATCCTTTCCGAGCGCCAAGCATGTGGAACAAAGGACGCGAAACAGCAATCGATATTACGCCATTTGGAGAGGACTTGTCGCGCTCTTCTCTCTGGGCGCATTCCTTGTTCGGGTGCCTCCCGACCGCCCTGATGGGGTTCCGCGAGCAAGCCGTGCTCGGGACCAGTTCCAGCGGCGACCGCCCGAGGTTTACGTTTGAGCTGCCGCCGAAGCCTTTCTTCACTGATGACACGCTTCACGGGCAGAGCGTCGTCGTGTCGGTACGACCGCTTGTTTCGGAGACGAACACTGTTTTCACGCCGCCATACTTCCCGCTGCTAAACCACTACTACGGGAGCGAGGCCCATTTCCGAGCTTCGACTACCCGATCCGAAAAGGAAAGCCTGGGCATTATCACGGCTTTGACTGACACGAGCCTCACAGTCCGGGCACTAGACGTCCGCTCGCTCGTGAAAAGCATTTTTGAGAAGTGCGGCATCGAGGCCAAGCCGAGCAAGGACGGATTGGTTGGACTGCGCCTGATCGACCAAATGGGAGGACTTCAAGGGTGCAGGGTGTTTAAGGTTTCGGGTGTTCGGGACCTGATCCGGTCTTAC
>CAITMP010000095.1 GCA_903893525.1 uncultured Acidobacteriia bacterium
CCAAGCAGGGCAATTTCACTTCATCCAACGCTCCCCCGTCGCCGATCAACGCCAAGAACCTGGCACTGTATCCGGGCGGCATCCTCCCCACCTCGATCCTCGACCCGAACATGCAGGCGCTGATGAGGCTCTACCCGACGCCGAATGCCGACCCGAATTCCAACGGCGGCTACAACTGGGTGGACGATCTTCACTTCAACCAGAACAGCTTCCAGTCCATGTCGCGGGTGGATTACAGCATCAGCGATAACACGAAGTTGTACGTACGCTACAACGGGCAGCGCGAAGTTCAGCTCTTCCCCATCGGTTTGTGGTCTGCAGCCCAGAACCAGCCGCCGTATCCATCGGCTGTGCAGGGCAAGAACCGCTCGGACTCCGTTACTGCTTCTTTGACGCACGTGTTCAGCACGTCGATGACGAACGAATTCGTGTTTGGCTACACTTTCATCGGTTTCCCGAACGTGTTCGAACATCCCGAGAAGGTGGACCGCACCAAGGTCGGCTTCAACTACCAGGGCCTGTTCAAGAACGGCGTTGTGCAGATCCCGAACATGTCCGGCTCGGGCGAAACAGCCACCATCTCCAACCAGGGCGGCTTCAACGTCGGCGGACCGACGCAGGGGCTGTATGCCAACAAGTACATGCCCAGCATCAGCGACACCATGTCGAAGGTATGGCGTACCCACACGTTAAAGGCTGGCATCTTCTGGGAAAACATTCGAAACGCCCAGCCCGCCAGCAATGCCACCCACGGCGCGCTGAATTTCAACAACAGCAACTCCAATTCGCTGGGGAACCCCTACGCCGACATGGCCGTGGGCGTTCTGAATAGCTACGCGGAGACGTCGTTCAACCGCATCAACGACATTTCCTACAAAACTTTCGAGGGCTTTGTCCAAGACAACTGGAAAGTGAGCAAGAAGCTGACGTTGGAAATGGGCATCCGCATCACCCACTTCACCCCGTGGGCAGACAACCTTGGCTTCGGCTTCTCCGTATTTGATTACTCCAAATACAGCTCGAGCTGCAAGCCGACCGACTACTGCGGCTTCCTGTGGCACAAGCGCGACGCTTCCGTGCCGCTGGGCGGTTTCCCGACCAATAGCGCGTTTTACCAGCCGCGGTTCGGTGTTGCGTATGCGCTGGACAACAACACCGTCATTCGCGGCGGTTGGGGCCGTTACTACTACCACTCGGGTCAGTTCACCACGGGTCTGAACGTTTCGTCCGGGATGCAGACGGTTACCCTGAGCAGCAACCAGGGCGGACCGGCCAACAACCAGCCGCTGTTTGCGCGGATGCTGGATACCCAGGGCTTCGCCACCCAAGCGCTCAGCACCGGTGCTGTCGATACCAAGGACGACAAGGATCCGAATACGGACAGCTACAGCTTCACGGTCTCCCGGCGCGTGCCTTTCTCGGGCTTGCTGGAAGCGTCCTATGTGGGCAACCAGACCCGCCACTTGCTGAACCAGGCAGGCTACGGCAGCGACATCAACATGGTGCCGGTGGGCGCGATGTTGTCGTCGAAGAACAACGGTGTGGATCCCGGCTCGCTGACGGCGAATAACTTCCGTCCGATGAAGGAATTCAACGGGTTGCCGCTCTCCACCACCAACAACCTCTACGCCAACTACAACTCGTTCCAGACCAAGTACACCCGCACCAAGGGCAACAAGGTGTTTCTGGTGAACTACACCTGGGGCAAGGCTCTCGGCATCGTGAGTTCGACGATCGATTCGTTCAACCTGAAAAACGACTACGCCGAGCAGTCCACGAACCGGAAGCACATCTTCAACGCGGCATACTCCTACACGTTCGGGAAGTACTCGCGGAACAAGATCATCGGCGGCGCTATCAACAGCTGGCAGATCTCGGGTGTTACGCAGCTGCAGAGCGGCGTGAACCTGACCGGCCAGCGCGGGCAAAACTTCGGCATGAACTTGAATGGCGGGAAAATTCCGGGGACGACGTTCAATATCAGCTCGACGTCGCTGCTTGGAACCCCGAACCTCCAGTTGAATCCGATCCTGACCTGCGATCCGCGCAAGGGTCTGGCACCGCACCAGTACATCAACCCGAGCTGCTTCGCGTTCCCGAACCAAGTGGGACAGAACGGCCCGACAACTTTGCCGGCGATCTATGGCCCGGCGTACTTCAACTCGGACTTGGCGCTGTTCAAGAACTTTAACATTTCGGAGCGGCAGAAATTGCAGTTCCGGATGAACGGCTACAACTTCCTGAACCATCCGCTGTGGTCGTTCAACGGTTCGAACCTGAACTTGGGCTACACGGCGGCGGGCGTTCTCAATACGCCGCTATTCGGTACGGTGACGACGAAGCAGGGTCACCGGATTGTGCAGTTCGGCATAACGTACAACTTCTAGGCCATCGGCCCGGAGGAGTTTCGTTGTGAAACGGCTGGCGTTCAGTGGTTTGAACGCCAGCCGTTACTTTTTTGTACATTCATCGGCTTGGATCGGACGCTTGGTTCCTCTCGAACGCGAACCGGATCATAGGCGGTGCCAACAAGGCCGTGGCCACCGATAGGAAAACGATGATGCCGAAGACAGGGTCGGAAACCAATCCCATCTTCCGGCCCAGGCCAGCCACGACCATGCCGACTTCGCCCCTCGGCACCATGCCTGCGCCGATTCTCAGGGCATCAGTGCGGCCGAGCCGAATCGCTCCCATGCCGCAACCGACTAACTTTGCGAGAATCGCGGCTCCCAGAAGGACCAACGCCAGCCCGACGGTGGCCGGATCGCGGAAAACGGTGGGGTCCAGCGACATGCCGATTCCGGCGAGGAAGAAGGGCACCAGCAGCTCGGCTACGCCCGCGGTCATGGTGTGGAGGCGCTCGTCGACCGTTTCAGAGAGTGCCATGCCAGCCAGAAACGCCCCAATGATGGCCGCAACGCCGGCCCAGACAGCTACCACCGCCAAGCCGAAGAGAAGGGCCATGGACAGGGTAAACTGGGCTTCCACGATCCGCATGCGCTGTTGGAGTCTCGGCACGGCGTGTCCCACCGCCCTGTGTCCCCAGAGTGCTACGAAGAGCGTGAAAGCCGTGGCAAGGACTGCCGTCCCGGCCAGGTCCAGCATGTTCACGCCGCCACGGGCATAGCTGGACACGAGCGACAGAACGACGAGGCCGAGAATATCATCCAGCACGGCTGCGGCGAGGATTGTGCGCCCGGCGCGGCTTGAAATGTAGCCCTTGGATGCGAGGACTTCAGCCGTAACCGCGACGCTGGTGGAGGCAATGGCGGCAGCAATGAACAGGCCCTCCAGTGTGCTGTGTCCCCAAAGGCTGGCAATTTCGTATGCACTGGCGAACGACAGTGCGACTCCGCAGACCGCAACCGCTCCGGCCGTGGGACCGAGCGTGAGAATGGCGGCTGGTTTCACCTCAAGTCCGATGCGGAAGAGGAGAAACATCACACCCAGTTCGGCGAGCACGGGGGGGACGGCTGCCGGGTTGATTGAGCTTGGAAGGTAGGCTCCCAGAACGTGGGGGCCGATGATGATGCCTGCCAGGATTTCGCCGGCGATGCCAGGTTGGCCGAGTCGCTCCAAAATCTCCCGGAACAACCGGGCGGCGACGAAGATGATCAGGAGCGCGAGGGGTATGTCGGCGGGAGTCGGGTGCGGGGTTGGCACTGTGTGCATTTTCGCACTGTCCCGGACCGCAGCATGCCATGGGCAAGTTGCGGCCCGGTTTTTCCCTCGGATGGTGATTGCTTCCTACGGGTGGATTTCGGGGATATCGACCCAAGCCCGGTTACGCCAGGACTCGATACCCTTTTCCGCCAATTGCACGCCCTTGGCCCCTTCCAACAAATTCCATTGGAATGGCGCATCCTTCACCAAGTGCAGCAGGAACTTCTCCCACTGGACCTTGAACGCGTTGTCGTACCGGTCCTGATCGGGCAATTTCTGCCAGCCATCGAAAAAGTTGATTGGCTGGGGGACGTCCGGGTTCCAAGTCGGCCGGGGTGTTGCCGCGTAGGATTGCACATAGCAGTCGCGCAGCCCGGCCACGGCGGAACCCTTGGTGCCGTCTACCTGGAGCGTTAGCAGGTCGTCGCGGCGGACGCGGACGGTCCAAGAGGAGTTGAAGTGGGCGACAACGCCGTCCTCCAGCTGGAAGGTGGCGTACGCTGAGTCGTCCGCGGTGCATTCGTAGGGTTTCCCGGATTCGTCCCGCCGCTCCGGGATGTGGGTTGCACCGAGGCACGATACGGACTTGACTTTCCCGAAAACATTGTCCAGGACGTACCGCCAGTGGCAGAGCATGTCGAGGATGATGCCGCCGCCGTCCTCAGCCCGGTAGTTCCAAGAGGGACGCTGGGGGGTAACGGTGTCGCCCTCGAATACCCAGTAGCCAAACTCACCGCGCACGGAGAGGATGCGGCCGAAGTATCCCAGGTCCTTCAGGTGCTTGAGCTTGAGGATGCCGGGAAGCCAAAGCTTGTCCTGGACAACCCCGTGCTTCACGCCGGCGGCCTCCGCCTGCCGGTAGAGTGAAAGCGCGTCCTCGGTCCGGTCGGCGATGGGCTTCTCGCAATAAATATGCTTGCCCGCGGCAATAGCCTTCGAGACGGATTCCAAGCGGCGGTCCGTGGTCTGGGCGTCGAAGTAGACGCTGTAGGCCGGGTTGGCAAGGACTTCGTCGAGGTTGGTGGTCCAAGGGAGGCCGCCGCACTCCGCCGAAATGGCTTGGAGCTTGTTGGCGTTGCGGCCGACGAGGATCGGTTTCGGCATGATCGACTCGTCGTCGCTCAGCTTCATGCCGCCTTCCTTGATGATGGCGTAAATGGAACGGCGCAGGTGCTGGTTGAGCCCCATGCGTCCCGTGACGCCGTTCATGATGATCCCTACGTTGTGGACGATCTTGGACATTCGATTATTCCTTCGGTTTTTCCGTGCACTGGGGCTGCGCGCCTTCCGGCAGCGCTGGGACGTCGATTCCGGCCTTCGGCAAGGTGCCCGAGAGCTCCTGCCGCCAATGCGCAACGTCGCCTGCGGGGCCGTAGACGTAGATCATGCGCATGGGGGTGGTCCCGGTGTTTGTCAGTTGGTGGAAGACGCCCGGTGGAATGAATGCCGCCTGGCCAGCGGAAATTTCGCGCCGCTCCCCGCCCAGGCACATTTCACCGCTGCCCTCCACGATGAAGTACACCTCTTCCTGCTCCTGGTTGTGCCACGGCACTTGGCCGCCATTCGGCTCCAGCGTGACGTTGCCCATGGCGAAGGCGGTGGCCTGGATGGGGCTCATGCCCCCGACCAGGTTCTGCGTGCGGCGGCGGGCCGGATAGACGCGACCGGTGATTTCGGCCAAATCTGCGATGATCATGTTGTTCTCGCTAGCTCCAGAATGTCAGGTACCGGGCCCCGGTGGCAAGGCGGTGGACGTAAAGGGCCAATTCGCGGGCGTGGTAATCGCCCCACATGCAAGCTTCCCCGCGCGGGACACCGTCGGTGCCGGGTGCCAGATCCCAGCCGTTGGGACGGTGGTAGACGGCGTGGAGAATCAGGCCCTGGTGGTTGGGGTCGGTGCTCAGGTATGGCTCGTCGAAGAGGGCGTCGCAGACGGTGAGGCCGGCTTGGAAGTAGCGGTCGTCGTTCAGGTAACGCCCTAGCCGCAATAGACCCTGGGCGGCGATGGCGGCGGCGGAGCTATCAACAGGTTCGTGCGGGTTGAACGGGTCGGACGGTCGGCTACCCCAGTCCCCAAGCTTGTGGAGATTGGGGGCGCCCGTGTCCCAGTACGGGATTCCGTCGGTGGCCGAGTTTTCGATGTAGAAGTCGCAGGTGGCGCGGGCGGCCTTCAACATGAACTCGACTGCCGAGGCGCGACCTCCGAACGGGTCCAGCTCGGCGTCCGTGATCGTTTCCAAAAATTCGAGTTGTTCCGCGAAACCGACCATGGCCCAAGCGAGACCGCGCGTCCAGGTGCTGAAGGGGGAGTAGCCCTGCTGGGAATTGGGGCAGCGGAAGTTGCCGTCGTTTGTGTTGAAGATGCTCTCGTGGGCGGTGCGGCCCCGCAAGTCATAGGAATCTCGGCCCTCCCCGTAGTAGACGGAGTACTTCGCGGTGGCGCGGGCGTGGTCCAAGAGGCGCCCCAGTAGGGAGATGCGCGCGTCGTTTTCGGCGGTGAGCACGTGGCCCAGGCGGTGGGCCACGGCCAGGGCGCGCATGGATCGGATCGTGTCGACGAACAGGGAGTGTGGCCCGTTGAACGAGTACACAAAGCCACCGCCGCCCGCGATTTTGCTCCACCGCATGGCCTGGACGGCACCCGAGCACTTCAGGGCCAGTTCGTAGAAGTGGCGTTCCCAGTTGGAGCCTTCGAACTTGCCTTCGTTGAGCAGGCGCAGGAGGTTGCCATAGGTGGAAACATTGTTAAATCCGTGGTCGTGGACGCCGATATGGGAGACATGCGGGGCCATCAGGTCGACCGTGTGCTTGCGGCCGGATTCCAGAAATTCCGTTTCGCCAGTTGCGTCGTACTGTAAAATGGCGGCTCCAAACTGGAAGCCTTGGGTCCATTCCGTCCAGCCCCGGCTGGTGTAGCGACCGTTGATAGTGAAGACCGGCGCTCCCTGGGAAGGGGTCCAAGAGGTTTCAATGGAGCGAATCTTGGCTGCGGAGGCCTCGAACAAGGCTGCTGTCTTCTTGCCGAGGCTGGCTGGAGTCAGTTCTGAGCGAACACGGATCATGAATTCGCATGATACCGAATGCCTTTCTACTGCTAAGGGGGGGCCATGCGGAGGAGCGGAAAACCTGAGATACTGGAATGGATGACGAAGCGTATCGCCACGATTTTGCTGATCCTGTCCCTTGCGGTGTTTGCCCAGAAGCCAAAAGCACCGAAGGAGCGAACAGTTTCGGGCATTGTGACCGACGCCGCGGGTACCGCCATTCCTGGTGCCGTGGTGCAGCTGGAGAATATGAAAACCTTGCAGGTACGGTCCTTCATTGCCAAGGACCGGGGCGACTACATCTTCCAGAATTTGTCCATGGATGTGGACTACAGGCTCAAGGCCCATGCCAACGGCAAGGAAAGCACGCCGCGCACGGTCAGCACGTTCGATAGTCACACCGAGCTGACCATCAACTTCCAACTCAAGTGAGTTTCCCGCTCCCTGTCGGCTACCGTGCGGCCGAGGCGCTTGCCTTTTATGGTCGGGATACGGAAGGTATCAGTGAATCACTCACCGCCAACGGCTTCCGCAAGTGCTTTCTGAGCGCCGGGAAGCCTTTGGTCGCCGAGATCCGGTTCCTGGATGGCAACGCTGAATTCACGGTGGATCCGGGCATGAGTGAGGTCGCGGAGCCGGTAGTTGCCCGGATGTTGGGGCTGCACACGCCGTCCATGGAGTTTGAGCGGCAGTTTGCGGACGATCCGCTACTGGGCGCGGTGGTTTCCCGTCAGCGTGGCCTCTGTATTCCCATGACGCCGACCCCGTGGGAGGCACTGGCGTGGGCGATCATGGGCCAGCAGGTCAACCTGACTTTCGCGACGACACTGCGGCGCAATTTGATCCTGTTGGCCGGATACCCCCATTCCACCGGCCTCCGTGCTCATCCCGACGCGGCGCAGGTAGCAGAATTGCAGCCGGAATCGTTGCGGGCACTAAAGTTTTCCCGTTCCAAAGCCGATTATCTTATAGGAGCCGCGAAAGCGGTAGCCTCCGGGGAGGTGGATCTGGACGGCTTGGCGGCAATGCCGATGGATGAAGCGGCGGCCAAGCTGCTGCAACTACGGGGAGTCGGTCCTTGGACCGTTCAATATGCCTTTATGCGAGGCTTGGGTTTTCAGGACTGCCTGCCTGCCGGTGACGCGGGGCTGGCCCAGGGGTTGGATAAATTGACGGGTTCGCGTCCCACCGAAGCGCAGATTCGGTCGATGATGGCGAAGTATTCCCCGTACCGGAGTCTGGCCACCTACCACGTTTGGGCAAGCTTGAAGGGGGCCGTCGAAGGATGACGATGGAGACCCCTTTTGGGCCGGTTTGGGCGTCGGTGGATGCCAGCGGCGCAATTCGGGCATTTGGCTTTGGGTCGAGTGAGCGCGCAGGCGGGGAAAGCCCGGAGCTGTCCCGGCAGTTGGCGGAGTATTTCCGGGGTGAACGCACGGTGTTTGATCTGCCGCTGGCTCCGGACGGGACGGATTTCCAGAAGCAGGTTTGGGCGGAGTTGTGCAGGATTCCGCATGGCAACACGATTTCGTACATGGAACTGGCTGTCCGGGTTGGTCGGCCCGGCGCGGCGCGGGCCGTCGGTCGGGCCAACGCGACGAATCCCATTGCCCTGATCGTCCCCTGCCACCGGGTCATCGG